>JAAKFL010000083.1 GCA_011065065.1 Chlamydiota bacterium
GCATCATGTCAATGGGAGCGGCTTGAATATTCAAACTATCGAGGAATTTATGAACGAATACGAACAGCCCTATGGTGAAGACAATCCCGAAAAACTGTTGCAGTATGTCGATCGAAGGAACTGTCTGGTTCAATGCCGTCTGAAGACTTGAGAGTTTTTCAGCCACCTGTTATCATAAATCACAACCCGGGGGAAAAAGGAGCGCATATGACAACAGCAACTGCACCAACTCCCATGATGGCTCAATGGCTTGCCTGTAAGGAGAATTCGAAAGATGCTATTCTCCTTTTTCAAATGGGAGATTTCTACGAGGCTTTCTATGATGACGCCATCGTTCTCTCGAAAGTTCTCGACTTGACGCTCACCAAACGTCAAGAAATTCCTATGGCCGGAGTCCCCCTACACACTTGCGAAGGCTATGTCGATCGCCTCGTCAGCAAGGGGTATCGCGTGGCCATCGCAGAGCAAACAGAAGATCCATCGACGACGAAAGGGCTCGTCAATCGCGAGGTCATCCGTGTGATCACTCCTGGCACGGTCATGAATTCGTCTCTCATTGCCGATAATGCCAACAATTTTTTCGCTTCGTTGACTCAAGTGGGCTCTATACTAGGCCTTTCTTTTGTAGATCTCTCTACTGGAGAATTCCGCGTCAGTGAATTTGAATCGGAAAGTGATCTCCTGAATGAAATCTACCGGCTTCACCCTGCTGAATTTCTCACGTCACAAAAGTTCCGAGATAAACATCCGATTTTAATCGATGAATTGAAGCAAACCTATAAATTTTTATTAACTGTTCAAGAGGATTGGAAATTCGAACACCAGCTCTGTTGCGGACAACTGACCTCCCACTTCCAAGTACTCAGTCTCGACGGCTTTGGGCTCAATGGAAAAGTAGCGGGGATTAATGCGGCGGGAGCTCTCTTAACATACCTCAAAGACATCCTACTTCACAACACCGATCATATTCTGGAGCTCACGCCCTATTCGACGTCCCAGTACATGGTGTTGGATTTTATGACGCAGCGCAACCTGGAGCTTACACATGCGCTCCATCAGGGGTGCACTTTATTAGACGTTTTGGATCAAACAGTGACGCCGATGGGAGGACGCATGATCCGTCATTGGATCAAGCAGCCACTTCTTTCTATTCCCGAAGTTGAGTCGAGGCAGGATGCGATCGAAGAGTTGATGCACTATTCAGCCATTGTGAAAACTTTGCAAGAAAAGCTTCAGAATGTTCGGGATATTGAGAGACTAATCTCCAAAATTAGTGGCAATTACGCCTCTCCAAAAGACCTTGTCGCCCTCCGTCGCTCGTTTGAAGCCATTCCGGAGATCAAGCAAGAGCTTAACGCTCTGACATCGCCACTAATCCAAGAGATCGAAAAGAACCTTAATGCGCTTCCTGATATGACCGGATTGATCGCACGAGCAATTGTGGATGAGCCACCACTCCGCGTCAGCGATGGAAACATCATTCGAGAAGGGTATCATCAAGAACTGGATGAGCTAAGACGAATTTGCAAGGACAACAAAGACTGGATTGCCTGCTACCAGACTCACCTTCGGGAACAACTCAACATCAAAACACTGAAAATAGGTTTCAACCGGATGTTTGGTTATTACATTGAGGTCAGTAAGGGGCAAACAGACAAAATGCCCAGCACCTTTATCCGCCGTCAAACTTTGGTGAACTCTGAAAGATACATCAGTCCAGAACTCAAGAGCTATGAGACCAAAGTGCTGACTGCTGAAGACAAAATTGGAGGTATCGAGACGGAACTTTTTACAACTGTGAAATCAGAAGTCTCTCGATACACGAATCAAGTGACAAAAGTTGCTCGTCATCTCGCCCAACTTGATTGCCTGCGCAGTCTGGCTGAGGTCGCTCAAATGCGCGGTTACTGCAGACCTCAGGTCCATTCTGGAACCAACATCACCATCACGGATGGAAGACATCCTGTGATCGAGCTGTCGACGACAGGGAGCTCTTTTATCCCCAACGACACTCACCTCAATGAAGACTCGGATCGCCTTTTCCTGATCACAGGACCCAATATGTCAGGCAAATCGACTTACATTCGCCAAGTGGCGTTGATTACCATTATGGCGCAAATGGGATCATATGTTCCCGCAAAAGAAGCCTCAATTGGAATCGTGGACAAAGTCTTTACAAGAATTGGAGCCAGCGATGACCTTTCACGCGGTCAGTCGACGTTTATGGTTGAAATGACAGAAACGGCCAATATCTTGCACAATGCGACCGAGCGTTCGTTGGTGATTTTGGATGAGATTGGGAGAGGAACCAGCACCTACGACGGGATTTCAATTGCCTGGGCGGTGGCCGAATATCTGTTAACAGCAGAGGGGAAAAAAGCCAAAACGTTATTCGCGACTCACTATTGGGAGCTCACAAAATTAGAAGAGAAGGTTCCTGGTGCTGTGAACTATAATGTGGCCGTTCAGGAATGCGATGATCAGGTGGTCTTTTTGCATAAGATTGTGAAAGGGAGCACTGACAAAAGCTATGGAATCCATGTGGCTCGGCTTGCGGGGATGCCCTCTTGGGTTTTAGAGCGATCGAGTGAAATATTGGATCACTTAGAAGAGAATGCCAATCGAAAAAGTGCCTTTGAACCTCAAAAGGCCAAAAAGGCCCCAGCGAAGAGCCGTTCTCGAGAAAGCGATTATCAGCTACTATTGTTTGATAAAAAATAATAATTTGATAGACTGCGGATGAAAAAAAGGGATCATCTTATGCCTATCCGTCCGCATAGAAATTATCTAAATGACGAATCGATATTAATGCAACTCATTCTTAATGAATACATTAAATCTTGCCGTGTGATGAAACCAACGTTACGGCTTCTGAAAAAGGAGCTGCATAAAGGCAAGTGGACCCGCAAAGACTTGAAATATATCTTTGAAGAAATCGAATCTTCCATCATTGCCGTCGGGGGCCACTGCAAAAAACCGATGTTTTCGACTCCATGGAGCCATCATTTGGGTCATCTGGAAAAGCTTGAAGATTTCAGCTACCTTCTTGTGATGAATACTGAAAGCAACAACCCCACATTTTACGCCCTCCATCAAGACATTCAAACTGCCCGCGAGAGTGTGAAGCAGTTTCTCCGCCTTTTGCAATTATGGAGTTGTCAATCGTCTCTCTTTTACGAGACGATTGATCCCAAACAGGTGCATGCCAGCTTAGAAGATCTGTACGAGCACATCAAAGGAATCGCGTTTTCCCTTTCTGTTGCCCTCGAATTTTCCGTCAAAAATGAAAATGTTGCCCTCTACTTCTTGCGTCACCACAAAGAAATCTCCACACAACTCGGCCGAAGATTTACTCGGGAAACCCTGCAGAAGCTATTTCCGAAAGGTGCCGCCAAAGCGCAAATTGAACTGAAACGAAAATTGAAGAAACGTGGATTCGACAATCTCATTGACGAACTGCCACAGCTCTTTAAAGAGGTAAAAATATCATGAGTCTTGCAGAGCTGGTTTCCCTCACTAAAGAATATCTCAATGATGAGTTCAGCGCTCACGACTGGATCGCAACAGATCGAGAAACCCACCAGTTCTTTAGAGCCCTGGCCATCCAATCTAAACCGCGCATCCAAGCTCCCCCTCAAGTTGAAGCTCCGAAAAAGACAGGTGTCATCAAAAGCCTTTTGAAAACACCCCCGAAAAAGCCGGTGATTGAGAAGAAACAAGAGGCTCCAGTCAAAGTGAAGCCTCCGCAAACACCAAAGCCGGTTTCAGTGAAAGAGTTTTCCAAAGAAAAACCCAAAGACTTAGGACCTCAGATCAAATTAATCCAAGAAGTCTGTCCTTCTGTAAAAATTGTCGAGGAAATCCCCAAGCCAGCGGGACCCAAAAAGGTGCTGATTTTCACGGAAAATGAAACGACCTTTTGGGGGAAAGTTGCCAAAGCGTTATCAGATCGAGGAATCATTGTGGAAATTCTAAAATTCGATGAAAACGCAGACCAGATTTCCGATCAAAATTTGATTTTGGTGCCACGTTCTCTAAAGCCCCACTTTGAGAGCCAAAAGATTCCCCTCGTAGCCACAGAAGAGGTCGCGCTTTACGAAAAAGACACTTACCTCAAAAGGGTCTTGTGGCAAACCCTCTGCACTGAGCTTAGGATATGAGCCTCGTCAAAACCTATCATAAATATGTCTCTGTTGTCTTGGAAATTTCCTTAAATAAGGCGTTAGCATACGGAGTCCCTGACGAATTGATTTCTCAAATTCAAAAAGGGATGAAGGTTTCGGTTCCGGTGCGAGGACGTCTTCAAACGGGATACATCATTGATATTATGGAGGAACCGGGTTTCGAAAAGGTCCTTCCTATCACCAAAGTCCATGAACAAGTGGTTATTGAAAAGGACTTGTTTGAACTGGGACTATGGATGGCGAAGTATTACGGAGCCCCCTTAAGAAATATTTTCAAAGTGATGCTACCCTCCAGTGTTCGCAAAGAGGCAAAACATAAAGAACAGCTATATGTCATGCGCGGTCAAACTCGCGAACAATTAAGAGAACTCTGTATCGAGCTCAGAAAAAAAAGTCCTGGTCAAGCGCAGATTCTCGATGGAATGCTCAATGTCAAAAAAGGGATTTTGTTAACGGAGCTATTGGAGTTAACCAATGGAACCCGAAGCCAAGTCAAGTCATTGGTGAAAAAAGGAGCTCTTGTGATGGACATTGTCCGCGTTGATCGATCTCCCTTGGTCAACGAGGATTATTTTCGCACAAGCCCTAAGGAATTGAATCATGAACAACAGCATGCTCACGATAAAATTCTCACATCACTTCTCCAAAATCGATTTCAAACACATCTGATCTTTGGAATTACCGGGAGTGGAAAGACTGAAATCTATCTGCAAGCTATCGACGTTGCTTTAAAACGAGGACAAGGATCCATTATGATGGTTCCTGAGATTTCCCTCACAACTCAAATGATTGAAAGATTCCGCAGCCGCTTTGAGGGATCCATCGCCATCCTCCATTACCGACTCAGCCAAGGTGAGCGTTTTGATGAGTGGAAACGGGTGCAATCAGGGGAAGCAAAAATTGTCATTGGTCCCCGTTCTGCGATCTTTAGTCCGGTCCAAAACCTCGGATTAATCATCGTAGATGAAGAACATGAGCAGACTTACAAGCAAACTGAGGAATCCCCATATTACAATGCTCGTGATGTCGCTGTGATGCGGGGTAAATTTACTGACAGCACTGTGATCCTTGGATCAGCGACTCCGAGCCTTGAAAGCTATTACAATGCTGAAGAAGGAAAATATCTTCTTAGCTCACTCAACAATCGTGCTGACACTGCCCAATTGCCCGAAGTCAAAATCATTGACATGAAGCATGAATATGAAAAAGCGAAAGGCTACACTATCTTTTCTGATGCCCTTTTATCCGGGATTAAATCTCGTTGGGAAAAAGGAGAACAATCTCTGCTTTTCTTAAATCGTCGAGGGTTTCACACCTCGATGATCTGTCAGAAATGCCGCGAACCACTCCATTGCCATCATTGCGATGTGGCTTTGACGTTCCACAAAGGCACTCATCTCCTGAAATGTCATCTGTGTGGTTATGAGCTCTATCCTCCGAAACATTGCCCTCAGTGTGGTGATGAAAGTGTCCTGAAGTTTAAAGGTGTCGGGACCGAGCAAGTTCAAAAAGCGCTTCATGCCATATTTCCCGATATACGAACAGTCAGAGTCGATGCCGACACCACAAAACACAAGGGTAGCCACCAAAAACTGTTGCGTGAATTCAGCTCGGGAAAGGCCGATGTGTTGATCGGAACCCAGATGATCGCCAAAGGGCTCCATTTTCCCCAAGTCACACTCGTGGGAGTCCTCAATTCGGACGGTGCCCTCAATATCCCAGATTTTCGAGCCGCAGAAAGTGTATTTCAAATTATCACTCAAGTTGCTGGACGTTCGGGAAGAGGCGTCAGTAAAGGAGAAGTGATCCTTCAATCGGCCATGCCTGAAAATGCCACCATACAATTAGCCGCTACGCAAAATTATCTCGATTTCTATCGTGAAGAACTGGCCGTACGTGAAATCTTTCAATATCCTCCGTTCACGCACATCGCCAAAATGACATTTTCAGGGACAGATTGTCAAAAAGTGCTACGAATTGCAGAAGCCTTTCGTCATGAACTGATTAAGAATCTCCCATCCAATTTTGAAATTTTACCTGTCGTTCCATCTGGTTATGCTAAAGTCAAAGATCGCTATCGTTATCAATTTATTATCAAAGGAAATAATATTTACTATCTCACTGAAAAGTATCATCTTATTTCTCATAATTTTTCAAAATCTGGAATTCGTTTCAATTTGGATATCGATACCAGTTCCACTTATTTTTAATATCTTTTTTTATATGTTTAAAAACTTTATAAACTGATTGAAATAAGTTCATAACGAATGGAGGAAATATGGATTGCACAATATCAATCGTTGAAAAGTTGGAAAAGCTCGAACGAAGCCTCACAATGGAACCAGGCAATACAGCGCATCTCTACAATTTCTATAAATGTCTCGCAGACATTCGTGCTGCGATTGATTTTCAAGTCACAGGACTAACCCATGATGTTAAATTAATGATCCATGATAAGCTTGTGAAAACAATGAATAAAGTCAACGACGCGTTCTCGCATATTCGCCCTGATAGTGATTTCGATCATTCGGATTTTGAATTATATAATATAAAAATAATCAAAGAAGAAATCACAAATCTGAATCTTTTTTCTGTAGAAGCTCTCTCAGTTTTTCCCGAAAATCTAGATGCCCTAAAACAAATTTGCACCACACCTGACAAGACTATTGAGAAACGGTTAAAAAGCATACCAAATAACAAAACAAAATCGGTAAAAAAGGCAAAAGAAAATAAGGATTATCACCGTTACCCAGATATCTTCCCCTACGATTTCAATCGTGTAAAATTAAGTCATAGGAAATACATCAGTGCTTCCGACGTTAAGCTCGACGGAGAAAGGTATCTTGTGGCATCAGCGCCATTTGTGAAAGATGACATCAACACATTGGGTGACTGGTGGAGAATGATCATTGAAAATGATACACGACTCATCGTGATGACAACAAATCAGGTTGAAGATAGATTTGTCAACCACCGCTTCATAGGAAAACTTATCAAAATCCCATCAATAAAATGTGACAATTATTGGGAAACACCCAAACTAGTCAACTCCTTTTTAGAGGGTATGGATGGCTGGATTTGCACTGAAGTCACAGATCCAGTCAGACTCAAAGCACGCAATGGTCAAAGAATCCTGAAAAGGGTAATCACAATTGAAGACAACGATGGTGAGACACGCAAAATCACTCAACTTCAATACAAGAATTGGCCAGATTTTGGTATTGCTGACCCCAAGCTTTTCTTAGAGTTTTATGATGTGATATCGGAGGAAATGAAAAGATTTGAAACAAGTGCAAATACGCCCTTGTTCCATTGTTCGGCAGGATGTGGAAGGACCGGCACGACGCTGGCTCTTATGCTCTTGTTAAAAAAACTATCTCCTGAGATTAAGCCCGAAGATATTGACCGATGCATTGAGCTTCTCCGGTCAGAAAGACCATTTATGGTCCAAACTGCCGGGCAGTATAAAATGATTGCCAGAGTCTTAATAGAACAATTGAAAAGATGTAATACTGATGAATTCGAATCAACGGAAGTTTGAAGAAGTCAAGAAACTCAACTTACCATTGGGTCAATATCTCATAATAGGGAGCGGATCGCTTGGCATTCGCAATCTTCGTGAAATCGGAGATATTGATATCTTGGTGGATGAAGACTTGTGGCAACAGCTTTCAAATAAATTTGAGGTCATCGAAGAAAAAGAGATCAAAAAGATTGTAATCCCCGGAGATCTCATTGAAATATTTGGAGAAGTTTCTTTTGGGACAAAAGAACTTTATTCTGTTTCTGAACGCATAGCTCAAGCGAACATTATCGATGGTTTACCCTTCGAATCCCTTGAGCATGT
>JAAKFL010000084.1 GCA_011065065.1 Chlamydiota bacterium
AACCACTTATAAAACTGCTTATTTTACCGAGCCACTAAAGGTACTTTTTTTTAACGCTTCAGACTCTGATTGCTATACAGCGGCTATCCTCAACACTACGGGTGGTCTAATGGGTGGTGATAAACTTGAGTTAAAACTGGTTGCAGAACCTGGAACTGACCTGACCATAACCTCACAAGCCGCTGAGAGAATCTATAAATCTCAAGGTGAGATTTGTACAGTCGATATTGATATATTTTGTGATCAGCATGCCACTTTTGAATGGCTTCCCCTTGAAACGATTTTTTTTAACCACTGTAAGTACCGAAGAAACGTAGATGTCCATTTGCAAGAGAACTCTGTTTTTTTTGCAGGAGAAATGTATGTCTTTGGACGTAAAGCACATGGAGAAAAATTAGAAAATTGTCTCATTCACGATTGCTGGAATTTTCATTTAAATGGGAAAAAGCTCTTCAAGGATCTATTTCATCTCGAGGGAAATTTAGAGTGGTATTTCACAACTTCATCCGTTTTAAAGAATATCAATGCTTATGCCATCTGCTTTTTCTTTGCAAAAGAGAACGAGGTAGAACCTTACTCATTAATAGAGAATGACATCCTAGCATCTACAACGTATGTGAATCAAATGCAGATATTTAGGGTGGCGGGAGTAAATATTCAGAAAGTTCGTGAAGTATTTATTGAGTATATGATAACTCTAAGAAATAAACACATTGATAGAAAAGGTGACCTACCTAGATTTTGGTACATATAGGGGTTTAAGATGAATCTAACAGAAAGAGAAAAGGATAAATTACTCATTTCGCTTGCCGCAATGGTGGCTAGAAATAGACTAAAACGAGGTGTTAAACTCAATCACCCTGAAGCTATTGCACTTATCTCGGACTATATCCTAGAAGGGGCTCGAGATGGACGCTCCGTTGCTGAACTCATGGAAGCTGGTGCTAATGTCCTTAAAAAAAACCAAGTGATGGAAGGCATCGATTCCATGATTGCTGATGTGCAAGTGGAAGCGACTTTTCCAGATGGAACTAAGTTGGTTACCGTGCACCACCCCATAAGATAACAATAAGAACAGGATTGTTTATCAAAGGAGAACAAGATGATTCCAGGAGAGATGATCTTCAAAGAAGGTGTCATAAATCTTAATGAAGGCCGTGAAACTATCGAGGTCGATGTTGCCAATACCGGGGATCGCCCCGTACAGGTTGGTAGTCATTTTCATTTTTATGAGGCAAATGAAGCTTTACAATTTGATCGTGAAAAGACTAAGGGATTTAGACTCAGTGTTCCCGCTGGAAACGCGATACGCTTTGAGCCCGGACAGAGCAGAACTGTCACACTGGTAAAGTATGCCGGTAAAGGAATAGTTTATGGCTTTAACGCTAAGATACAGGGGAAGTTATGAAAAAATCAATAGATAGAAAACAATATGCCTCTATGTATGGGCCAACAACAGGTGACAAAGTACGCCTTGCCGATACAGAGCTTTTTATCGAAGTTGAAGACGATAAGACGACTTATGGAGAGGAAGTAAAATTTGGTGGAGGAAAGGTCATTCGCGATGGCATGGGACAATCACAGGTGACTCAAGCTGAAGGTGCCATGAATACTGTAATCACTAATGCTCTTATCGTGGACTATACCGGTATATATAAAGCTGATGTTGGTCTGAAAGATGGTAAGATAGCCGCTATTGGCAAAGCTGGTAACCCAGATATACAACCAAATGTCGATATTATTATTGGGCCAGGCACGGAAATTATTGCCGGAGAAGGAAAGATTCTTACTGCTGGTGGTATAGATTCTCACATCCATTGGATTTGTCCACAACTCGTTACTGAAGCTCTTTATTCTGGTATAACGACAATGTTAGGGGGCGGTACAGGACCAGCTCATGGTACCAAAGCAACCACATGTACACCAGGCCCTTTCCATATTATGCGTATGCTACAAGCTGCCGAAGGACTCCCCATGAATCTGGGATTTTATGGAAAAGGAAACTCTTCTTTACCAGAAGGTTTGCGTGAACAAGTAGAGTCTGGAGCTTGCGGTTTAAAGATGCATGAAGATTGGGGGTCAACTCCTTCAGTTATTGATAACTGTCTGAGCGTTGCCGATGAATACGATGTGCAAGCCGCCATACATACGGATACTTTAAATGAAGCTGGTTTTGTCGAAAACACACGGAAAGCGTTCAAAGACCGAACGATTCATACTTTCCATACGGAAGGTGCAGGTGGTGGACACGCCCCAGACATCATAAGGCTTTGCGGAGAACCTAACGTCTTGCCTTCTTCCACAAATCCCACACGCCCTTTTACTGTAAATACTCTTGACGAACACTTGGATATGCTCATCGTTTGCCACCATTTGGATTCCAAGATACCTGAAGACGTTTCTTTCGCTGAAAGCCGTATTCGACGTGAAACGATTGCAGCTGAGGATATCCTACATGATCTTGGGGCCATTTCTATGATGTCTTCTGATGCTCAAGCCATGGGACGTGTTGGTGAAGTTATCATCAGGACTTGGCAGACTGCGAGCAAAATGAAACAGCAACGTGGTTTTCTAAAAAACGATAGCAAGAACGACAACAATCGAGTCAAGCGCTACATTGCTAAATATACCATAAATCCAGCGATCACTCATGGTATTAGCAATTATGTTGGTTCAGTAGAAGTCGGAAAATATGCTGATCTAGTTATTTGGAAACCGGCCTTTTTTGGGGTTAAACCCGATATGATGATCAAGTCTGGTTCCATAATCGCAGCACTAATGGGTGACCCTAACGCCTCGATTCCTACACCACAACCTGTATACTATAGACCAATGTTTGCGGCATTTGGCAAAAGTATGAGTGAGTCATGCTTTTCATTCGTATCCAAGGCAGCACTTGAACTTGGAATTGGTGAGAAAGCTGGACTGACACGTAATCTTCTTCCAGTGGAAGGGGTGCGGAAGTTAAGAAAAAAAGATATGGTACTCAATGATTTTACTCCTAAAATTACAGTAGATCCAGAGACTTATGAAGTGCGAGCCAACGATGAACTGTTAGTATGTGAACCTGCAAAAGAACTTTCTTTGGCACAACGTTACTTCCTTTTCTAAGTGAAAACGGAGAAGTTTCAGGGCCAACTGTATATAAACCGTTGAAGTAGGTCATTTCCTGTGACTGATTCATTAATTATCATTTTACTGACATCTACTTTTATTATTGCGCTGATGCATACTGTGATCGCACCCGATCATTATTTTCCCATTATTGCGGTCTCTAGAGCTAACCACTGGTCAGTCAAGAAAACGGTCATCATGACCATCCTATGTGGATTGGCACATGTACTCCCCTCCGTGCTATTAGCCATTCTTTCGATTTTGATTGGTCTAACTTTAAGTAATATGCAAGCTTTTGATAGCTTACGAGGCAATATTGCTGGATGGTTTTTAATTACTTATGGCTTATTTTACTTGATTTGGGGTGTCTACAAACTGTACAGACATCAAACCCACTTCCACCATCACCACATGACAAGTGATCCAAAGGAAATGACTCCCTATATGTTGATCTTATTATTCATTATTAGCCCCTGCGAGCCTCTTATCCCACTGATTTTATATCCTGGCCTTGAAGGGTCTCCTCTAGCTGTTGTTTTAGTGACAATCATTTTTACTCTTGTCACAATTATCACGATGCTATTCATTGTATTGGCTTTAGTATTTGGAGCCAACATGATCAAAACAAGTTTTTTTGAAAAATATCGACATGTCATTTCAGGCACGATCATCTTTTCGAATGGTGTCGCCATCAAATTGTTGAGTCTATAGACTTCATTCCAAAATAAAGAATTCTTTCTTTTAAAAAATGATTTTTATAAAATGTTTTTTTGCGCGCGTAAACTTGAAAGATTTATTTTCTGGAAGGAGATTTCACTTGAAAATCTGGACTCATCATATCAAGCACTGCACTCTTTTGACACTATTTTTGATGATGTTTATGCTCCACGGAGCCGCACATGCCAATTTAAAGTTCTGGGAGGATTGTGATAAATGGGCCAGTGTTGGCGCTGGTATACGTTCTAGTTTCAGAGGTTTAGAAAACCGTTGTCCAGAAGAGGAGCACTTCTATTTCAAAGATTTTGTCTTGGACAACGCGCGCCTCTATTTCTCAGGCCAAATACACCCATGCTTTCAGGTTGATCTCAACACAGATTTCGATAGAACACCTTTTGATTTGCTCGACGAGACTGATCGGGTTCGCATTCTTGACGCTCAAGTAAGATTTAGAATGTGTGATGCCTTTAATATCTGGTTTGGAAGAAATCTGATCCCTTCAGATAGATACAACATGGATGGACCTTTTTATTTAGCGACTTATGAATTCCCCATAATTGTATCACGCTATCCCTCGATTTTTGCCGGCCGAGATAACGGTTTCAACATTCATGGTGAATTTCAAGGGGGAAAATTTAAATACGCATTTGGTATCTATGAAGGAAAGGATCGGTTGCCCGTTAACGGTGACAATCTTCTTTATGCAACTCGTCTCACAATTAATTTCTGGGATCCAATACCTGGCTACTATACCAGTAGCACCTATTACGGTGAAAAAAACGTATTTGCTGTTGCTTTTGTGGCTCAGTACCAAAAAGATAGAGTTCGAGACTTATTTGGAAATGTCGGAAAGTTTCTTGGTTATAACATCGATGTCTTAATTGAGAGGAGGGTAGAACACAATGAGATCTGGTATGGAGTCATCACCTTAGAAGGGGCTGTCTATCATTACGATTTTGATGCTATTGAAAGGGATGGAGAGGCTTACCTACTTCTAGTGGGTTATCTTTTTCCATGTAAAGTTTGGTTAGGACGCTTTCAGCCTCATGTGCGCTATCAAAAATTTAGAAACGAGAAGCAATGGGATGCCGGAGTGAACTATGTGATTATGGGGCATGATGGATATGTTTCGTTAATTTACTCTAGGATTAATCCAATTAATAATATCGAAGTTAATAGATTTTTACTAGGAGTACAATTCCAGTATTAGAAGCCTTTCCAGAATGTGATCCATCACTGCATTGATCGAAGAAAAATCACTGGCAAGAAAATCACTCTTTGATTGGATATACTTTCCGGGTACAAAGTCATTTTCACTATGCTCAATCATTTCCTCAATGTCTTGCCTAGTGGTCTCTAAGTGGCATTGAAACCCGTATGCTCGTTTAGAATACCGAATGATTTGTCGAGGACACCCATCACTGACTGCCAATGCACGAGATTCCTGAGTAAGACCAGGCATATCATTATGCCAATGGACAACAGATAATTTCCTGGGAATCCCTTGTAGCAGAGGATCCGAGCATCCTTCCTCCGTCAATTCAATGGGGAAAACCCCCACTTCTTTATGTGGACTACGCTCTGTAGGAGCATCGAAAGCCTCACCAAGTAATTGAGCTCCCAAACAAAATCCAAGAACCGTCTTGTTCGCTAAAAGTGCTTGTTTAATGAGCTCAATTTCATTTCTAAGAAAAGGATAGGTCTCAAGCTTGAGGGGGCTCTGTGGGCCACCCATCACGACAAGCCAATCAAACTCATGAATGGTTGGAATGGTTTCTCCGAGAAATGGTCGACAATACTTGGTCTCAAATCCTTTTTGATTAGCCCAAGTGGCAATCACTCCAGGTTGCTCAAAATCTGCGTGTAAGACAAATTGAATTTTCATACCAATAGCTGCCAGTATACAGATTTTTCTTGTGAAGAAAAGGACTATTTATTGACGTATCAAGAGAGTTCTTGAAGAAGTATCCTAGAGACAATTGCAGAAGTCCAAAAAATAGATTTTGCAAATATTTGGAGTAAATCGATCATTCGATTTCTTCATTTTTCCTAAATCGGTGAAACGCTTCCTTGCGATAGCAATTTCATATACCCCAATGTGAGGGGTCATGTGAGGGGCCAGATTTTAAAACGATCAAGTTCTTCTTAAGCTAAGGATCATGGATTTTCTCATGAATGATTTTCTTTTCATCCTATCAATTTTTACCTGAATTGCATGATGACCGTGAGTCGCGGCAGTTTGGCTTGCTGTTAAATCACAATAATCCTTTGCCCATAATTCTAATTTATTCATTGTCAGCAAAAAATCTACGATTTCTTCGTGCCCTTGACTGGCTGCGTGAAAAAGCGCTGTTCTCCCAATATCATCTTTTGCATTGATATATGCCCCTTTTGCGCACAAGTTTTTCAAAGTCAAAAACTCATTATGTCGAGCCGCACGACAGATCAAAGGACGGGCAAAATGATCACAGGCGTTTATATTAGCACCATGTGAAATGAAATAATCCATGACAGTATCGTCCCCATATTTTGCTGCAAAGTAAAATTGGGTACGACCAGATCGGGTTGGAGCTTCCACATCAGCGTGATGATCCAGTAATATCTGAGCCACATCCAATTTACCGTTCTCAACTGCCAGATAAAGGGCTGTCTTTCCACTAAAATCATGTTTCTCAGTTTTTGCTTTATGTTTTAAAAGCCTTTCGACCACCTGACAGTGACCCTCAATTGACGCAAGCATCAATGAGGTACGCCCATTACTGTCCTTAGCGTTGATATAAGCTTTTGCCTTCAAAAGTTGTTTCACAAGAGAAACATGTCCAGATTTTGCGACAATATGAAGAGGGGTCACGCTTTCATGATCCTTACGTCCATCCACATCAGCTCCGGCATTCAAAAGAATCTCAACCATTTTTTTGTCTCCTCGACCGGTAGCGGTGCAGAGTTCTGTTTTTCCTGATTGACAAATATGATTGACGTCTGCCCCATGCTCAATCAGCAATTCGACAATTTGATAATGTCGGATATACAAAGCTATTGAAAGCGGAGTCTTCAGATTGGATAAACCTCTGACTTCCGCATCGAATTCAGCACCATGCTCCAATAAAAGTTTCACAATTTCAAAATGACCCGTTTGAGCAGCCACATAAAGGGGTGTACACTGTTTTTCGTTTTTTCTGAGATTGGGATCCGCATGATGTTCTAGTAAAAAACTCACAGCCTCTACTTGGCCACTTTGGACCGCAAAAAATAAAGGGGTCTTATTAGAATAATCATAATCATTAACGTTGACTCCACGCTCGATTAAGAACTCCGATATTTCATGGTGGCCACAAAGAACTGAAACGACAAATGCTCGCCACAATGCCGAATGGTTGATCTCATCTTTTCCTTCCAGCAAAATTTTTACAGTTCCAAGATCTCCCGATTCTGTTGCACGGTAAATAAGAGACACTCCTTTATGATCTTCGACATTGACATCAGCTCCGTGTTCTATCAGTCTTTCAAAAATTCCCCACTGCTGCTTTTCAAAGGCAATTTCCAGAGCCGTTTTATGTTTCGATTGATTCACATCTGCATGATGATCAAGTAAAAGTTCTACGACTTTATCATGTCCCTTACTGACCGATAAATAAAGCGGCGTATGATTCTGTTCATCATAAACATCAGTTATCGCTTTGTTTTCCAGTAGCAATTGTGTCATATCGACAAATCCTCGTTTAGCAGCAATATGCAAAGGAACTTGACCTGCTCGGGTCGAAAAATTAGGAGTGACCCCACAACGCAAAAGTTCAGTTGTTAATCGATAATTTTGTGTTTCCACTGCGTCATACAATAACGTAAACTTTTCATCACCTAACATCGTTACTTCTAAAGGATCAAATTTATAAATTTGTGGTTCTATACTTGTCGATTCCATAAACATACCTCCTCACCTGCTTTTTGCGGCCACAATATCTTTTAAAGTTTTTTTTTGAAACTAATAAAAAATATCTCTCTGAGATTTCGGTGTTACGGAGAAAAATTTTCAGAACTCCACGACAAAAAAAATGAGAGTGAGAGGGGTCAGACGTGA
>JAAKFL010000085.1 GCA_011065065.1 Chlamydiota bacterium
GATGAATGGGCTCGAAAGAAATTTGGAAAAGTAAATCCCTATGACCCTAATGCTTTCTGATGATGCATGAGATCCTCAAAGACTTTTTCCTATACCTCACAGCCGAAAAAGGCTTATCACTCAATACTATCAAAGCCTATGAAAATGACCTCTATCGATTTGTCACCCATCTGAACGACAATCGCATTCATGACTTCAGACAAGTCCATCAAGATCATATCATCGAATACCTCGCCATTCTTCAATCGCACAACTATGCCGTCACTTCGATTACCCGAGCTCTCATCGCCATCAAAGTTCTTTTTCGGTATCTGAAAAAAGAAAAAATTATTTTTAAAAACGTCGCCTTTTACTTAGAAAGTCCCAGGCTATGGCAGGTGCTTCCATCTGTAATGAGTTGTCGCGAAGTGGACGTGCTGCTCGATCAACCTGATGAAGAGACCGAAAATGGCCTACGTGATAAAGCAATGTTAGAAGTGCTGTACGCCTGTGGTCTTCGGGTTACAGAATTGTGTCGGTTGAAGTTGTATGATGTGGACGATGATTTTGTCCGCGTTTATGGAAAGGGGGGAAAAGAGCGGGTGGTTCCCATAGGACGGACGGCATTAACCGCTGTGGACCGTTACCTGACCCAATGTCGACCGGATATGGAGGGGGATCGAGAGGAGCCGTTATTCTTGACCAATCGTGGAAGACCCATGAACCGCATCCATGTGTGGAAGATGATCAAGCAATATGCGAAGCAAGGGGGGATTCAAAAAAATATTTCCCCTCATACATTGCGTCATTCTTTTGCCACGCATTTATTGGATAACGGAGCTGATTTGCGGGTAATCCAGGAATTGTTGGGGCACGGAGCCATTAGCAGCACTGATCGATATACCCACGTTAGTCGTAAGCATCTGCACACTTCGTTTGAGAAGTTTCATCCTCGTGGGTAAAAAATCCTTCTTGGAGCGAAGGCAAGCCCTTACAATTTAACACATCTTTTTGTTGACGATAAAAAAAAACAGGATGAACAGGATCGTAAACGACAAGATAGACAGGATATAGGAGAGGAATCCTGTCTATCTTGTCGTTTACGATCCTGTTCATCCTAATATTTTTACCAGAACATCTGAAATTAATAGCAAGTCAAATGAAGCCTTATATTATTAACATTAAACGTTTTAGTGAAAAGCGTAAAAAAGATGTGTTAAATCGTAAGGACAAGCCTTGACACTCCAATAAATCTTACTTTAGGTGTCTGTTGGTACTGGTATAGGTATAGGTGTTAGTGTAGGTAAAGGTATAGGAGCAGGAGCTGGAATATGTAGGTACGAGTTATCGGTCGTACACCGTTCATTTGCCGACCAACCCAGATAACTTCCAATGAGAACCGGTGTCATTAAATAGAGATAGGGCCATGAAATAAAGGCAAATAATCCAATAATGGACTTAGAAATCAAGTCCACTGACGTAAAGGTATGCCATAATTCACCGGTTCCCTCACGGACGAGATGACGAAATGTGTGACCGGCAATGAACCCAATAAGAGTCAGCTCAGGGAAAGCAAGAAATGAGATTACCCCAAATCCAACGACAAATGTGTTAACAGCAATTTCAGCCACTCTTTCAGTAACTGACATTCCTCCTCTTAAAGTCGGGTCATCGTTAAATCGAAAAAATAAATTGTGGTTAACAATTGAGCAGGTATTGAAAGTACCTATTTTTATAAGAGAAATCATACTTATCTCCTTATTAATAATTGTATTAAATTAAAATACTATCATTTTAACAAATAATACATAATCATATCATAATTGTTTGTTTTTTAGTATATCATTTGAGAATTGAGTGATTTGCGTCACAGTATATCCTCCGGCTAGCATGGATGTACCCATAGCTAGGGGTGTTCCTAGTGATATGAAGTCAGGATTGGCATATATTAAAATAATTCCTACTAAAAAACTTATCGTTCGAACACCTTTTTTTG
This sequence comes from Chlamydiota bacterium, assembly GCA_011065065.1. GTDB lineage: Bacteria > Chlamydiota > Chlamydiia > Chlamydiales > SLFE01 > JAAKFL01. Next base: position 1,976 of record JAAKFL010000085.1, read on the forward strand.
CCCATAAATTTTCGATTTTCTGTATGAGTTCACTCATTTCTCTGGGTGGCTCAACTTCATAATAGTCACAAACTTTTTTGATGATGCCACCTGCTACAAATCCAAAGGTTGAAGTCCAGAATCTGAAGGAAAGTTGGAGAAGTCCTAATGCTCCTCCGGCAACTTTATCGATATGATTGATTAACTTGAGATCGATTTGATGATTTTCAATAAATTTATTGGCAGTTTCCAGTTTATTGCTGGCATTTTTGCATCCTTTTTCAAATTTTGTTTCTGGTTGGGGACCGTACCACCATTGCGAAATGCTTTCCATAATGACTCCTCAGTAAAAAATTTACTTGGATCTTATCAAAACAGGATTTAGAAGTCTAGGTGGATGTGGGACGCAGATGGCGCGGATTGACGCTGATGATTTGAGCCTTTTTTAAGGCTCAAATCATCAGCGTCAATCCGCGCCATCTGCGTCAAAAAGTCCTCGATCACGTTGCGATCATAACGTGAACAATCTTCTTTGCGGCTTTGTGTCTTTGCTTCTTTGCGTTAAAATTTATCTGCAGACATCTGTGTTCATCTGCGGCTAGCAACTCCTAAGACGATTTCTCTATCTTAGCCTTCAACAATTCGGTCACGATTTTAGGATTGGCCTTCCCTCGCGTCATCTTCATGATCTGTCCGACCAAAAACGCAAAGGCTTTCTCCTTACCATTGCGGTAATCTTCCACCGATTGCTGATTTTCCAATAACACTTTGTCGATCATCACTTCCAATTCCCCAGTATCGCTCATAGGCTGGTAATCAGGATTCTCCTTGATGATCGCTTCCGGTCCCTTATCTGGGCTCGCCAACATATCATCGGCGACAGCCTTCGCAATTCTTCCCGTGATGGTGTCATCATCGATGAGGTTCACGAGCGTGGCGAGATCTTGCGGGGGAATCCCCGTGTCAATAATGCTCTTTCCAGACTCCTTTAATCTGCCGGCAAACTCCACAATCAACCAATTGCAGAGGCTGCGGGCATTAGGGCAGCTCTTTAACGCTTTTTCAAAATAATCAGCTAAGGGTTTGTCGCTGGTTAAGAAAAAAGCGCTATCGGGAGGTAACTTGAGTTCTTTGATGTAGCGGCGCTCTCTTTGCAAAGGAAGCTCCGGCAATTCAGATGCAATTTTTTCAATATACTCTTCTGTTAACACAATCGGGACAAGATCAGGCTCTGGAAAGTAACGGTAATCGTCCGAATATTCTTTTCGACGCATCAGTACCGTTTGCTTTTTGTCCGGGTCCCAACGATATGTTTCTTGAGAGATGACCTCTTGAGGGTCCTTGTCAGGGTGTTTTTCATATTCGGCGATCTGACGCTTGATTTCAGACAGTATGGCCATATGCATGAACGAAAAGGAGTTCATATTTTTGATTTCAATTTTATTTCGCAAACCTTCTTCGCCTTTGGGACGAATGGAAACGTTGACGTCAAATCGAAGAGATCCTTCTTCCATATTACAATCGGAGGCGTCGAGGTATTGAAGGATCGCTTTGACGGCCATGGCATAGGCGACAGCTTCGTCTGCACTGTGGATACAAGGTTCTGACACAATTTCGATGAGGGGGACTCCGGCCCGATTGTAGTCGACTCCGGCAAATGATCCAAAATGCATCAATTTTCCTGCGTCGTCTTCAAGGTGGACGCGGTTAACCGCAAAGATCATCTCTTCCCCATGCACCTCGGCAATGATTTCTCCGCCCCAAACAATCGGTTCATCGTACTGCGTGATTTGAAAGTTGCGGGGACTGTCGGGATAGAAGTAAGACTTTCGGTCAAATTTACAAAAGTGGGCCACTTCACCGTTAATCGCACACCCAAACTGAACCGCTTTGCGGACAGCTTCTTTGTTGAGGACGGGGAGAGATCCCGGCATTCCTGTACAGACTTCCGTGATGTTGGTGTTCGGTTCGTCACCAAATCTGTTCGGAGCTCGGCTAAAGAGCTTTGTTTTGGTGTTGAGCTCTGAGTGGATTTCTAATCCAATGATCACTTCCCAATTTGATTCTGCCATATTTCTAACTCCTACTCTGTTGGGTGCGCGTTGTGGTAATCGGTCGCATTTTCAAAGACACTCGCGGCTTGAAAGACAAGTGTATCCTGCTTTTGTGGGCCTACAAACTGCAACCCAAATGGCTTGTCGGATTCTAAAAATCCACAAGGAATGCTGATCGTGGGAGATCCCACAAGGTTACTTCCCACTGTATAAATGTCCTCCAAATACATTTGCAGAGGATCTTTAATGGACCCTAATTCAAAATTACTTGCAGGCGAGGTCGGCATGACAATGAGGTCACACTTTTCAAAAGCTTTTTCAAATTGCTCGATCATTAACGTGCGGACCTTTTGCGCTTTCTTATAGTAAGCATCTTTATACCCGGCAGAGAGCACATAAGTGCCCAACATAATGCGCCGTTTCACCTCGGGGCCAAACCCCTCTTCTTTTGACAGGTCATAAATTTGATCAAGGGTTTCGGCATTTGCAGAACGTACTCCATAGCGGATGCCATCGAATCGAGCGAGGTTCGTCGAGGCTTCAGCTGTTGCCAAAATGTAGTAGATGGCAATGGCGTATTTGAGAAGGCTTAAATCGACATCGACAAACTCGGCTCCTAATTCCTTCATCTTTTCAATCGCTTGATCGAAGGTTTCGCGAGGTTTCCCCGTCAGTTTTTCAAGAAACGAGTTGGGGATTCCGAATTTCATCCCTTTTAAATCTTGTCTCTCGGCCATTTTTTCCAGATAGTTTTCCGGCCCTTCAGGAATGCTTGTGGAGTCGCGATCGCAATGACGTCCAATGACCTCCATCAAAAGAGCCGCATCTTGCGTATTCGTCGCAAGGGGACCAATTTGATCAAGGGAAGAACCAAAAGCCACCAATCCGTAACGGGAAACTCTGCCATAGGTGGGTTTGTAGCCGGTGATGCCACAAAGGGAGGCAGGTTGGCGTATGGAGCCCCCGGTATCCGATCCTAAAGCGAGTGGCACGAGTCGTGCTGCCACAGCCGCTGCGGAGCCACCGGATGAGCCCCCAGGAGAGCATTTGAGATTCCACGGATTGAGCGTGGGGAAGAGACTCGAGTTCTCTGTGGATGATCCCATAGCAAATTCATCGAGGTTCGTTTTTCCTACAATAATACCATCTTCGTTTTCAATCAGTTTTGTGATGGTAGCATCATAAGGAGCGGTGAAATTTGTTAAAAATTGTGATGAGCATGTCGTCGTCACTCCTTCAACATTCATATTGTCTTTAAGAGCAATGGGAATGCCGGCAAGTTTGCCCAGTTTGTCTCCGCGCTCCCGTTTTTGATCGAGCTCAGCGGCCTTTTCCAAAGCCCTTTCTCGCAAAATCGTCACAAAAGCTCCTAGGGACTCATTATGAGATTCGATCCGATCGAGAAAATAGGCGGTGATTTCGGTCGCAGAGAGTTCTCCCGAACAAAACTTATCGTGTAATTCTCGTGCAGTGAGTGTGTGGAGCATTGTCTGTTAATCCTTCTTTTTGATCACCGTGGGGACCTTGATCAGGCCACTGACTTGTTCCGGAGCATTTGATAAAAATGTTTTGCGGGGCATTGACTCAGTCGCATCATCCTCACGCATCACATTTACCATGTCCTTTAAGACATGGTTGCAAGGCATCACATTTTCAGTGTCCACTTCTTTGAGCTGTTCGACATAGCCGAGGATTTGCCGTAGATCCTCCAGCAAGGACTCGATTTCCTGATCGGTACAGCCGATACGGCAAAGCTCAGAAATTTTCTTCACTACGTCTTTATTCAGTTCTGCCATAATTTCCTGTCTTTTTGTTGAGAGGGTGTCTCGAAAGAGATGATTTGGATGCTTTACTGTTAAATTGACCTAATAATCGCGCAAAAAAAATTCGTCATATTTTTTAATATGGCTAAATTTTTTTGCGCGATTATAGGTCAATTTAACACATAAATCATCCGATCATAACTTTCGAGACATCCTCTAAGGTTAGTGTCGATATAATAGTGTGTTGTGGAAAAAGATGCAATAGACCCCAGGGCAATCGCATCAAGAAATTTCTCGATACAATTTCTGGACGTTTTATCCTGTTAATCCTTACTATCCTGCCTATCCTGTTTTTTTTCGGACGTGAAAAACAGGATAGGCAGGATAGTAAGGATATACAGGATGCTTTTTTCAGGGAAAGTGGTTGGTAAACGTTAAGAAAATTCTCAATTTTAACTAAAAAATCACGAAAAACTCAACTTTTTAATAAATATATTTAATATTTTAACTATAATATCTAAAATATTTTTTTTAATTAATTAAAATAAGTGTTATAATTACTTAGTAAGAAAATAGATAATATAGGTAATATTATGGATCCTTTTATTGACAGAGATAGTTCTCAAATTAACCCCATATTTGAGGCAGTTGAGGCGGAGATTTCGAGTGAGAAAGGTGTTGAAGGGCTTGAGGATAAAATTGACCTTTATTTTGAGAATTATTCACCTGCGGGTCGTGATAAAGAACAACTTTCAGATTCATTACATACGGGGTTCATGTATTTGCAGAAATTAACAGATCCCGATCTCGTGAAGCAAGATACTAATCTCAGTGCTTTCGTGAGACAAAATAATCTTGAGCAGAGAAAAAAGCTTGTCGCCGACATTATTACAGCGGCCGATTTTTTAGCCAAAAGTAAAGCTGGCTTATTGGATCAAGGCGCACAAAATGAGGTTTTAGGATCAAGTTCTTTTTTGTTTAAAGATCCCGGAGGCATCATAGGGCAACTTCTGGATGAATGTGAACCTTATGAACGTGAGTCGACACATTTTGGCGCTTATCCAGACGGAGGAGTGAAGAAGGGGGTTGATTTTGACTCAGGTCTTCTTCCTACGGTGAAACAAAACGGAGCTATAAAGGAACCCCGAAGACATATTCATTATTATGCGTTTAAAGAGGCGAATGGCGATGATTACATCGGATTAAAATTAGAGCATTCAGGATGGCACGGTCTTACAGGTTTTTTTAAGAAGGAAAAAATCGGTCATAACGTTGGGCATATGAAGGAGTTTGTGAAAACTCGGCCGATAATGAAGAAGTTGATTGCGAAAACCACGAAATTATTAGAAGACTACAATATGAAAAAAAACCCAGAACAGAGGATTTTCACAAGACGGGATACGGATAAAAAATATCGCAATGTGACAAAAAAGCTGCTCAAGGCTCATGGGGTTTCTGTGAAAAAGCCTGGGAAAATCAAAAAACAGAGAATGAAAGTGACAAGGAAGTTGAAAGCGAAGCCATCTTCTCCCAGTGAAATTAAAATCACCTTCAAAAACCCTAATATAGAAAAAAAGCATAAAGTCGAAATTGATGCTTTTAAACAGTTAATTAAGGATGTAGAGAAAAGAGGAAACATTGAAGATATTGAGAATCTGTGGGGTAAAATGGCTGATTTGGAAAAACGTGAAATATTACCCGTTCATCAAAGTGATGAAAGTCTTGTTACAATGGCAGAATACCAGAAACTCAGTTCGGAAATACGAAAGAAAAAACAGATTGAACAATTCGACGAGGCTTCCAGAATGGGTGATGAAATAGTTTTTGATTTATCCAATCAAGAAATTAAATATCAAAATATTCTTAATGAAATTCGTATATATCGAAGAAAAATAAAATAATTGATCTCTTGTTCACCAATTCGTTAAGATAAAGATTCAATTAGCGAATAGGAATTCCATGAAGCGATATCTTATTTTATTTATTTCACTTATTTTAACCACCTTCCATATCCAAGCCAGTGACGAAAAGCCTTTTGTTGTGGGTGAACTCAAAGGGCAA
>JAAKFL010000086.1 GCA_011065065.1 Chlamydiota bacterium
GGACTGAAAATCCTTGTGTCCCCAGTTCGATTCTGGGTCTGGCCACCATTCTTTTTTATTCCAAAAGCGGTTATAATAAAGGTAGGAAAAGAGTTTTCTGCCGTATGGGATACCCTTTAGCTGATGGTTTATATCAACTAAATATAACTTAGGGGATCAGAACGCTGGAGTGAGTGAACTCGCTCTAGGAACTGGACCCACTTGAACAAACTCTGTTGAGTTGACTGGTTAAAGGCCCCTCACGGCAGATTTTTTTTAAAATAAGCTGTCGACTGTAATTTGATTATCCGCTGATTCGAGGTAGCTTGAATTGCAACATATTTGGCGTGAGAAAGGCTATTTTTACGCCAAAACTTCCCATCCTAACATTTGAATATTTAATCGTCAGGGGGGTATTAGGCATATGCCTAATACTCCGTGAACGCATACGTTGCTTTTCTGTGTGGAACTACTAAACAACGTGCCAACTCTCTCTCCGTCACCTCCTCCACCTGAAATCGTTTTGATAAAGACACAATCACTTTCTCAAAGAGTTCTTCTTTGCTCGAAAAAACACTTTTCAAGCGAGACATGAATTCATGATGCGCTCTTTTCTCACGATACGATGGCACCTTTGGCGGCATCTTCAAAACTTTCATTTTCTCGGGATCATAATCCCACAGCAGCGATGTGTGATGTAGCCATTTGTCTTTCGTGATGTATTGGGCGTTGCCTCCAAATTTGTTTCCATGAAGCACGTAGTCGTTTTCTTTCACTTCATAACCGTTGCCGATATGATCGCGATAAAGCTCTCCATTCCACTTTAAAATGTGCTGAGGAAAGGGCGAGATGTCCACGTCGCTATGATTGCAGATCAGTGTGACAAAACAGGTATTGGCATCGATATAGACTGTGCCACCTCCGGTAAATCTCCGAATCACGGGAACCGACAAATAGCGCTCGTCTATTAACTGTTCGGCTTTTCCCGAAATGCCCATGACTATGGCTTCGGAAGACCCTTCGTTCAGCAAGCACCAATTGCGTTTGTCTGCCCGAACTAGAGCTTCTTCATACTGGAGTTGTTGGAATATTGGGGTGTTCTTGAGTTTGACAAGATGAAGCGTTTTCAAGCGATTGACTTCTGTTTTGCATGTTTATTCAAGACCACCATCAACACGATAATGTCCGCAGGGGAGACTCCTGGGATACGTGAAGCTTGGCCAAGATTTTTTGGTTTCAGCCTTCCCAATTTTTGCTGGGCTTCTGCTCGTAGTCCCACGACCCTTGCATAATCAAAATCGGCCGGGATGCGGACGTTTTCTGTATGGGACAACTTTTTTACTTCAATGGCCTGACGTTCGATATACCCGGCGTACTTCAACATTTCAAGCTGAAAATTGATTTCAGGTCCATGATCAAAAAAATCTTCCGGATACTCTTCCATCAGCGATTGATAAGTTTTTTTTGGGTGGCAGAGAAGTTGTGCTAGGGTGACCCCTTTTCCATTCACCTGTTTATGGGAGGATTGGAGCCGCTTGGTTTCTTCTTCAATGATTGTCTTTTTCTTCAAAAACTTTTGATAACGCTCTTCGTCAATGAGACCAAGTTGATAGCCTTTTTCTCGCAATCGAAGATCGGCATTGTCTTGGCGAAGAAGCAAACGATACTCCGCACGACTGGTAAACATGCGATACGGTTCGTCGACTCCTTTTGTAATCAAATCGTCGATCATGACTCCGATATAAGCTTCAGATCGGCTGAGAGTAAATGTTTCTTTGCCTTGAACCTTTAATGCGGCATTAATTCCGGAAATCAAACCTTGAGAGGCGGCCTCTTCGTATCCGGTGGTTCCGTTAATTTGTCCTGCAAGAAAGAGTCCTTTGACGGCATGGGTCTCCAGGGCATTGGAAATCTGGCCACTCAAGACATAGTCATATTCAATGGCGTAAGCGACGCGGGTGATCTCGGCATTCCGTAACGCAGGGACACTGCGAATAAATTCAAGTTGGACATCAAAAGGAAGAGATGATGAGACTCCGTTGACATAATACTCTTCAGTTTGAAGCCCTTCCGGCTCAAGAAAAATTTGGTGCCTTTCTTTGTCGGAAAAACGGATGATTTTATCCTCAATCGATGGACAATAACGGGGGCCAATTGATTGAATTTTTCCCGAATACATCGGAGAACGATGAATGTTTTCTTGAATAATTTTTTTGGTTTCAGCGGTCGTGTAGGTGATATAGCAGGGGACCTGAGGAAGACGTGGGATATTTTCTGTATCAAATGAAAATTTAACATTGTCCATCCCTGGCTGTTCTTCAGTCAGGCTAAAATCGATTGATCGGCTATGAATGCGTGGCGGAGTCCCTGTTTTCAGGCGACCGATCTCCAATCCGTGATTTTGGAGGGTGGCTGATAGGCCATTTGAGGGAGGATCCCCAGCGCGACCTCCTTCAAGATTTTTTTCTCCAATGTGAATCAGTCCCCGCATAAATGTGCCGGAACAGAGGATCACTGTTTTCCCTAAGTAGGCGATCCCTTCCTTAGTAAAAACTCCTTGAATCACTCCGTTTTTGATCTTGAGATCTTGAGCAGAACACTGTTTGAGAAAAAGATTTTCTTGTTTTTCGAGACGATGACGCATCTCGAATTGATAGGCGACACGGTCGCTTTGGCAGCGCGGAGCCCACACAGCAGGCCCTTTTGTGTCGTTAAGCATGCGAAATTGAATCGCGGTTAAATCGGCCACAACGCCCATTTCTCCACCTAAAGCATCAATTTCGCGCACCATATGTCCTTTCGCTGTCCCCCCAATGGCAGGGTTACAGCTCATCTTAGCGATGGTATCCAGGGACATTGACAACAGAAGAGTCTTACATCCCATGCGAGCGGAGGCTAATGCTGCCTCACACCCCGCGTGACCACCGCCAATCACGATGACATCGTATTGTTCTGGATACTCCCAGTACATGAACCTATATCTCGTGGTTATTTTGTCTTGTGACGGTCGCGACGACTTCTTTTCTTGCGCTTATGCTTTGAAATCTTTTTTCGTCGTTTCTTTTTTACTGAAGACATGTTCTCTCCGTTTCATATCTAAACTCATAGTAAAAATCTTAAAGGAAATCAGACTTAAAGTAAAGCATGGTCTGGATTAAATTTACAAGATATACAGGATAAGAAGGATGGTCAGGATAAAACCCATCCTTCCTATCTTTTTTATCCTGTATATCTTGTAAAAAAATAATTATCTCGACTTTGTACAATTTTTGGACGAATATTCCAGAGAGACTCAAACTCTAGCGTAATAAATTTTGAAGGTAGGGTATGTTTACCCTTCCTAAAAAATTTATTTAGCTGGAGGAAGAGTCTCTCGGAAGATGAGTTCTAAAATTGTACAATGTCGAGATTATTTTGGGCTGAAGTCGCTAAAGGCGTCATTAGCTGCGGCTTGCTTTACGAGCTCTTCTGACGGAGCTCTTAAGGGAGTGTAGTTCGCAAATTGTGCGATCTCCTTGCGGAATGTAAAGTTAATGCTTCCAATCGCTCCATGACGGTTCTTGGCAATAATGATTTCCGCCATCCCCGGCTTATCATTGGGGTCATAATACTCGCGACGGAGAAGGAACATCACCAAGTCACTGTCTTGCTCAATACTTCCACTTTCACGAAGGTCACTCATCATGGGTCGATGACCCGCTCGCTCTTCCACTTTTCGTGAAAGCTGGGAGATACAAAGGATCGGAATGTCTAATTCTCGGGCGAGGTTTTTGAGCATCCGTGAAATTTCAGAGATCTCAATTTGACGGTTCTCCATGGATCTTGAAGATCCCGACCCTGAGATCAATTGAAGGTAGTCAATCACCAGGAAGCGAATATCATAACACTCTTTCATCCGACGGGCACGAGCTCGTAAGTCGGTGACTTTGAGACCCGGCTGGTCATCAATGATCAGCTGATGATCTTGGATTTGGTTGACAATGGAGACAATGCGCTGAAACTCAATTCCATTCAGAGATCCCGTTCGAATTTTGTCAGATTCCACTTCAGCCTGAGAACAGATGATCCGATGAACCATCTGCTCCGCACTCATTTCAAGCGAAAAAATGCCGACTGGGAAATTATTTTTAAAGCAGATGTTTTCTGCAATGTTCAACGCCAGCGCCGTTTTTCCCATAGCAGGTCTGGCCGCCATGATCATCAGGTTCGAATTGTGAAACCCATTGATCAATGTATCAAGATCAGTAAAGTGAGTGGGGATTCCCGAAATGCCTATTTCCTCATCTCCGAGCTCTTGATACTTTTCTTGTTTCTCTTGAAGTTCTTTAAGGTAAGGTTCTCCAGAATCAGATTTGATTCCTTGCAGGATGTCCTTGATCAATATCCCGGCATTTTGGGTGGCCGATTGACTGATGCGAAAAAATGTTTGCTGCGCTTCATCAAGTGTTTCAAAGACATCGTCGGGATCTTCTAAGGCTTTCTTTTCAACAATTTGCGCTGCCGTGATCATGCGGCGTAAGATCGACTTATTCCGGACGAGTTCGGAGTACTCTTCGATGTAGGCAGAGGTTCCGGCATATTGTGCTAGGGTCGTGATGTAGGCAGCACCCCCCACAGCATCTAGCTTGCTTTGACGTTTGAGCTCCTCACACACCAAATGAACATCAACAGGCTTATCTTTTTTGAAGCTCTCTTTGAGAATCGCAAAGATGATTTTATGTTCGTTGTAATAGAAGTCGGTGTCATGGAGAAGATCTGAGGAAATGTTGAGACTGTTGATGCTGGTGAGCATGCTCCCCAACACCATCATCTCCGATTCCTTAGAATTTGGAGGAATCTTAACGTTTAATTTCTGGTCTGCCATAAGAAGCTATTAAACATGATCAAGTGATAGATAACAACTAGATCTTTCTGAAGTAGCGATGGTCTGCATAAGCTAAAAGCTCTTTATCTCCGCGACTATTTCCATACGCATAAAGCTCGTATTCTTTTTCGTTTCCCATAAGCTCTTTCAACCTCTTGACCTTTTCTTCAGCTCGGCAATTCAAACCCATGAGTTTACCTGTCACATGCCCTTGATTATCAAGCTCAAGACGAGAACCACAAACATTGTGTATTCCCATCATCTTAGCCCAAGGATGCAGGTAAACTTCCGGAGAGGCACTGATCAAGATCACGTGATGATCTTGTTCCAGATGCCACTTTAGACGATTCATCGCATTCTTTTTCAATAACTTGGGAATAATTTCCGCTGCAAATTCTTTGCCCGCTTCTTCAAGTTCATGATAGGGCATATTCTGTAGAAAAAGAGTGATGGCCCGCTCTTTAAGTTCTTGGCGGGTGATGATTCTGAATAAAAATTGAAAAACCGAGGGAATGAGAAGAAACAATGTCCACAACCACTTCCCAGGCCCCACAATAAAGAGAGCGAAGGGCATGAACGTATCCCTTGTTGTTAGAGTGCCATCAAAATCAAAAGCTGCGATAATTCTTGGTTTCATGAGAACATACATAAAATACATTCAATTTATTTGCAATCAATAACTTATAGGATTAATAAGTTTGTATTGAAAAAAATATTTATATAAGTTCTAATTAGTTTAATTGGAGATTAAGAAGCTATTCCAAATTTGTAAACAGCCTCTTAGAGCATAACTCCAAAATATTTTTTTAGAAAATGGAGGAAAGTCAATGAAGTATCTAGATTTGATTGTTGTTATTTTGTTAATTATCGGAGGCCTTAACTGGGGTCTTGTGGGATTATTTGATTTTAATCTTGTGAGCTTCATTTTTGGTGTAACGATTATTGCCAAGATCATTTATATTGTGGTGGGGTTAGCTGCTGTTTATAAGATTTTCACGCTGACTCAGAACGCTTAAATCAGTATTCTGAACAAGTTATTGTGCAAAAGGGGTCATATTGGCCTCTTTTGCTTTTTATTAATTTTGTGTCATAATTATATGTTTTAGAGGGATTACCGTGCCCGTGTGCTTGCCCGTGCCCGTGCCCGAATTCTCTTAAAATCGGGCACGCACATGGGCACGATTTGCTTAAGGGGTTTGTAAAAATTATGATTGAAGAAAAGCGAATTTTTTTAACAGGTGCGGCTGGGTTTATCGGGTTTCATGCGATTCAAGCCTTTCATAAACGTGGCGACCGGGTCATTGGATATGATAACTTTAATGGTTATTATGATCCTGCTCTTAAGGAAGCGCGTGTTCAAGAATTAAAGAAAATTGGGATTGAGGTGATTCGAGGGGATCTTTGTGATCAAGAAAAATTAGATTCGGAGATGACAGAATTTGGCACGACTCATGTTGTCCATCTCGCAGCCCAACCGGGGGTGAGGTCTTCCTTGGAGAATCCTCAAGCTTGTGTGAAATCGAACGAAGAAGGATTTGTCAACGTGATTGAATCCTGTCGGAAGCTCAATGCAAAACTTATTTATGCTTCCTCCTCATCCGTATATGGACTCAATAAAAAAGTCCCTTTTAGCGAAGAGGATCGAACCGATCAGCCCGCGAGTCTCTACGGCGCCACCAAAAAGTCAAACGAAGTCACGGCGCATAGTTATTCTCATGTTTATGGGATGCATGTGACGGGATTGCGGTTTTTTACAGTCTATGGCCCATGGGGACGTCCTGACATGGCATACTATCTGTTTACCAAAGCCATTATGAATGGGGATCCCATTAAAGTTTTCAATCACGGAAAGATGAAGCGCGATTTCACTTACATTGATGATGTTGTTGATGGGATTGTAGCCGCCGTGGATCTCGGGGCAGAATGCGAGATTTTTAATTTGGGGAACCACAAATCTATCGAGTTAGGGACCTTTATTGAAACGATTGAGAACACACTGGGGAAGAAAGCGGAGAAAAAGATGCTTCCGATGCAGCTTGGTGATGTGGTGGAGACCTATGCTGATATCGAGCACAGTCGAGCCGAATTGGGGTTTGAGCCCAAGGTATCGATTGAAGAGGGGATCCAGAAGTTTATCGATTGGTATAAGAGTTATTACAAATAATCTGCGTTCATCTGCGGCTACACATCCAGGAGAGCGCCAGGATTTTTTTGACTCCCATCTCTGCAGAAAACATAAGGATGAGCAAAGCACCCAACCCGATCGAGGGTGCAAATTGTTCGTGCGCAATACAACATGAAAATGTTTTCGAACCCATTCCTGATCTTTGCCTTGATCACCTCAATCGGACTTCAACTGTTAGTGGTTTATGTCCCCTACCTGCAACCGATTTTTGGAACTGTGGCTCACGGGTTTTTCTCAAAGCCAAAATCCCGATTTTTTAATCACGATCGGTATTATCTGCGAAAAGGCGGATGTGGCCTCCGACAACCCCTCCCATAATTTTACTGTCACTCGATAAGAGGATTTCACCGTTTTTGGAGTCAAAAGTAATGTTTCCCTTGATGACAGCGCCGTTTGTGATCTCAAGAACTTGTTTGTCATCGTAGTTCTTCACTTTATTTACTTGAATGTCTTTTAAGACAACACACCTGCTAAATGAAGAGGATTGGCAAGTCAAAGAGAGATTGTCTTGGAAAACACTGTGATCGGCATTTAATTCCCCTGCAACAAAGACAGGGCCGTAGATCACACATTCATGGGGCTTCGCGCAGCCATTGACTTTGAGTTCGTACACTTGACATTTATGGGCAAGAAGGGTTCCGTTGACATGGAGAAATTCACTAAAATCGCAACGACTGGTTTCAAGAACTCCATCTTGGGTGAAGGAGTCCAACTTTTCGTTTTGAAGAATTTTGTACCCCTGATTTTGTGCCAGGAGTGTGGCATTAATGA
>JAAKFL010000087.1 GCA_011065065.1 Chlamydiota bacterium
TAAATCACCACAGAGGTCGCAGAGAACTCAGAGAGAATCTCATTATTTCTTTCTCTGTGTTCTCTGCGACCTCTGTGGTGAAATTATATTTTATCAACAAATTTTCCAGCGGGAATTGCTGTGGCTGGATTGAGTATAACTCGGCTTTATGATATCATAGATCGCAAAACTTAAAAGGAATTATATGAGACGTGATGGAACAGTTTTTAAAGGGGCCTTACTCATTGCCGGAACGACAATTGGTGGTGGGATGCTGGCGATGCCGGTGTTGACGAGTCTTGGGGGATTTATCCCCTCAATGGTTGTGTTCTTTGTCTCCTGGCTCTTCATGGCGACAACTGGGTTGTTGTTGCTTGAAGTTTGCTTGTGGATGGAAGGGGATACCAATTTTATTTCTATGACTCATAAAACCTTGGGGAGATGGGGTGAAATTTTCTCCTGGGTGGTCTATCTGTTCTTTTTCTATTGTCTCACTTTAGCGTACGTTGTTGCGTGTGGAAAGTTGGTTGGCGATTTGTTTCAGCCATACCTTCCCGAATGGACAGGGCCGGTGATATTTTTAGCCCTTTTTGGTCCTCTTGTTTTTGTCGGAGCTCGTTTAGTAGGTCGCGTTAACATTTTCCTCATGGCTGGCTTAATCATCTCTTTCTTCTTCTTTTTGGTTTTGGGGTATTCTTATGTGAATTCTGAAAATCTTCTCGATAAGAATTGGCTTTTGTCCTTAAAAACATTGCCCATTGCTTTTGCTGCGTTTGGATTCCAGGGAACAGTCCCCACGCTGACTCGTTATCTCGATTATGATAAACGAAAAGTTCAAAAGGCAATTTTGATTGGAAGTTTTGCTGCATTTATCACTTACGTGATTTGGCATTGGCTTATCTTGGGGATTGTTCCGAAAGAGGGAGTTGGCGGTTTAGCGGAAGCCCTCATAAAAGGCGATACCGCTGTTCAACCATTGAAATATATTCTCAATGACCCCGTCATTTATATTGTCAGCGAGTTTTTTGCTTTTTTTGCTTTGGTGACATCATTCCTAGGTGTGACTTTGGGCTTACGTGACTTTTTGGCGGATGGTTTGGGAGTTAAAAAAACTGCAAAAGGGAGAGTTTTTCTTTGCAGTCTGATTTTCGTGCCTGTTCTGATCGCAGCTCTGTTATACCCTGGAATCTTTATTGAAGCTCTTGGCTATGCCGGTGGGTATGGAGGAGCTTTGCTTTTGGGATTATTGCCCATTTTAATGGTCTGGTCTGGACGTCATTATATGGATTTACCTGACAAACAAGTGGCTCCTTTAGGTAGGGGAGTCCTCAGTTTGATGATCCTATTTGTTGTCTTTGAGATTATTGTTGAAACATTGCATGTATTGAAAATTTTTTAGTCACAGAGTAACGCGGGGTAAGGCTTTGCCCCATTAAGCGTAAAAAAAAACATCTTCTTCTTTATGAGACCTCATGTATTTATCATCTAAAAATTTTGAAAACTTTAGAAGGGAATTTCCATGAGGATAAAATTTAAAGGGAAATGGAAATTCTCCTGAAGAATCAAAAAAGTGACGAAAACGGTCTTTTATGATCAAGGTTTCATTTTTTTGTTGAGTAAACATTATTACGAATTTATTGAACCATTTGCATATCTTTGTCCTGTCATCGTTGTTGAAGTGATATTGAACTGTAAAACTTTGATCCCGTAGTACGAGATGGTTGTTGTATAAACTTATGAAATCACCATAGGGAAATGATGTCGATGAAGCCTCTTCTTTAGACAGTTGATAAGCGTTGCTAAAATGAGGTTCAAGAATTTTGCCAAGACTTAAAAAATTGATAATAGGAACCGTAAAGTTGTCAATAAGAGTTTGATTAAGATTGATAGCTTTTTCAATTTTTTGACGGAGAATATCAGTGGGTTCTCCTTCTCCTTCAAATGGAGCATATGAGAGTGATAAGATATCCATAATTTCGTAATATGAGTTGTGGATATCATCTAATAATTGGTGAAAATTCGTTTTGGTCGTCGCACGAAATTTTTCATAATTAGCAACTACCGAATCGAGTTCTTTCATAATATGGTGAAGACCTGTATGAATCTCTTGAGAAAGTTGATAATAGTCCTTTGGTCGTGTTCCTAAATGGGTAAATTTTCTTGGAAAACCAAAGGCACAAATGCAATTCCAACTATCTCTCAAACCCATAAGAAGTTCAAGGTGACCATGAATCTCAGAGACTTTTATGATCACATTTAACGCCACTTTAACCGAGTGGCGCAGTTTGTATGTCGGTTGTATTGTCTCTTTCCATGAGGTATCTTTATCCTTTTTATGAAATCCAAAACGTTTGCAGATACTTTCCCATATGATGTCATTTTGGAAAATGCAGTGCCATATTTTATTGACGCGAGATGCCGCATATAAACTTGGGCCGTCAAGATGAAGGTCTATGTTGATATGAAGTTCTACCGGAAGGGCATTTTGATAAAGAAGAAGGCTGGAATCTAATGGTGTCATAGTCAGTGGTCTCTGTGGTTGAAATAATTTTACTGATCTCCATAAATTTAACGTTCGGGAGTATGCTATGATTCAAATAATAAGATACCATCTCATATTTTCTTTTAATTGTCAATTTTTCTGGAAATCGGAAATGGGGTCAGGCCGGACTCCGTTTCTGACCTCGTTTTTCAGAGAATAGCACGGAGGTACACAGAGATTGTTTTTTTTACTCTGTGTATCTCTGTGCTATTCTCTGTGTAACTCTGTGAAAGAATATCTATTTTAAAATTAAAAATTTAACACAAAAAAAACGCAGATAGCGAAACACTATCTGCGTTAATTTGTCCGACTGGTTTACCATCTTTGCATGCGCCATTGATATTGGTAAGGATAATTATAATATCCTCGCCATGGTCCTGGCTGATAGTAATAATAAGGACGATTATAAGGACGATAATAATAAGGGCGACCAAAACGATAAGATCCTCGATGATGGCCGAATCGACCTCGTCCATGTCCACCATAAAATCTTACCGATATAGCCACGTCCTCATCAGTCACCTTGGCCTGTGATCTAATGTACTCAGCATTTCCTATTGCTGGGACACTAAATACAAGACCCGCAATTGCCAGTACGCCAAAGATTAAAGACTTTTTAAGGTAATACATATGCACTCCTATTGTTAGTCTTGTCATGTGTGATGGCTGAGGTCTCGCGACCTGAGCTTGTTCGCGAGTCTTGTTCTTGATTTATAAGACGTTGTGGCTCGAGTAACCACTAACTTAACTGTCCAGAATTGCAGATAAGACCTTGATAGATGGGATTAGGCCTGTAAGATCACCCAATTTGGGCCATTCTGTTGGCCCACAAGGCCCATCTGTTGCAACTCCAAATCGGTTTGGATTACAGTAGAGGTTAATGGTTACCCAAAAATTTTGTTTTTATTAACTCCTACCCTTTAATTATAGTAATTAATTCATATGAGTGTCAATAAATAAATTTAATTAAATAGGTAACTAAATATTAGTATTTTAGATAATAATTAAACTTTTTGAGAGCGTTTTTATGCTTTTTTTCACCACAGAGGCACAGAGGCACAGAGATAGGAGTAACAAAAATATGTTAATACCTTTCTCTGTGCCTCTACTGTCTCTGTGGTGAAATTATTCAAACAATGCTGACACAAATGACTGAGGATCAAAGGGTAAAAGATCTTCTGCCCCCTCTCCAATCCCGATAAAACGAAGAGGAATCTTCAGTTCTTGGTGAATTTTGAAGACGATACCTCCTTTTGCAGACCCATCCAGTTTTGTCAGAATTAGGCCTGTTAAGGGAGTAAACTGGTTGAAGATTTTGGCTTGGTCAATGGCATTTTGGCCAGTAGTGGCATCCAAGACAAGCCAGGTTTCATGAGGGCTTCCGTCTATCACTTTGTTGCATGTTCTTTTAATTTTCTCAAGTTCTTGCATCAAAGGAATTTTCGTATGCAAGCGGCCTGCGGTATCAATCAAAATGACATCGGCATTGCGTGCTTTGGCTGCAGACAGTGCATCAAAAGCTACTGCTGCCGGATCACTTTTGGGGAGACCTTTCACCACGTCAACGTCAAGTCGCTGTGCCCAAGTCACTAATTGTTCGATGCCTGCGGCTCGGAAGGTGTCGGTGGCGGCGACAAGAACTTTTTTTCCTGAATCTTTCAGTCGCTTAGCGATCTTTGCTACGGAAGTGGTTTTTCCATTGCCGTTGACTCCGACAATCAAGATTACCAGAGGTTCAGAAGATTGCGGTTCTCTCAAATCTGGGGCAGGTGTTTCTTCTAAGATTTTTAGGAGTTGTTCTTTTAGGTATTCGATCAGATCATCGGGAGTCATGGAAGGGTTTTGTCGAAATTTTTCCTGGAGGGATTCAGTCAATTGCTGGGCCGTTTGGACTCCGAGATCCGCTTCGTAAAGAACTTGTTCGAGTCCATCAATGGTTTCGGGATCAATCTTATTTTGAAAAAGATTTTTGATACGATGGGTCAGCTTGGAACTCGTGCGAGAGAGTGCCGTTTTAACCTTGTCGTAGCCAGACTTTAAGAACTTAAAAACCATTTCGATTTCAACCTGATTTTAATAAATTGATATGATAAAGTTAGATTATAACATATTTACTTTAATGAGGGAAGTTTTCCTATGAATCTTCATGAATATCAAGCGAAGGATTACCTCAAGAAATTTGGGGTTTCGATTCCCAATCATTACGTGATCTCCAGTATCAATGAGGCCAAAAAGGTGATTGATGAGAATGGATTGACCCAGGCTATTGTGAAAGTCCAGGTTCATGCGGGGGGCCGAGGAAAAGCTGGAGGGGTGAAGTTTTGTAAATCTCCTGAAGAAATTATGGAAGCTGTGAACTATATGTTGGGGATGAAAATAGTCACCAAACAGACCGGAAGTGAGGGGATTGTCGCTCATAAGTTGATGATTGCTGATCCGGTGGATATTGAAAAGGAGTACTACCTCGGATTTGTCATCGATCGGAAGCACGCGAAAGCGATGTTGATTGCCTCGCCTGAAGGGGGGATGGAAATTGAAGAGATTGCGGAAGAATCTCCTGAGAAGATTGTGAATATCCCGATAGAACTGAATGGAAAAATTCGCTCTTACCACCTGATTAATCTTGCAAAGGTTATGGGATGGGGATGGAGCCATAAGGAGCCTTCGATCAATTTGGTGAAAGCGTTGGCTAAAGCTTTTGTGGAATCTGATGCGGCGATGTTGGAGATCAATCCTCTTGTTAAAACGCCTAGCGGAGAGTTCCACGCGATTGATGCCAAGATGTCAATTGATGAGAATGCATTGTTTCGCCAAAATGAACTGGCTGAATGTTACGATCCCACACAGCTGCCAGAAAATGAGGTCCGGGCCCATGAACATGATCTAGCCTATGTGGCGATGGACGGAGATATCGGGTGTATGGTCAATGGAGCTGGATTGGCGATGGCGACGATGGATATCATTCATTATTATGGGGGAGAACCCGCCAACTTTTTGGATGTGGGCGGTGGTGCCAATGAACAGAAGGTTGCAGAGGGTTTTAAGTTGATTTTGTCTGATCCCAAAGTAAAAGGGATTTTAGTGAATATATTCGGAGGCATCATGAACTGCGCGACGATTGCGGCAGGAGTGATCAGTGCCGTGAGTCAACAGAAATTAACGGTTCCCCTTGTGGTTCGATTAGAAGGGACAAATGTGGGACAAGGGAGAGCAATGCTCGACGAGACAGATCTTAATATTATTGTCGCAAACAGCCTATCAGAAGCGGCTCAGAAGATTGTGGATGCAGTGAGGGGAAAATAGAATGGCGATATTATGCAACAAAGAAACAAAAGTCATCACCCAAGGGATTACTGGAAAGGCTGGCCAATTTCATACTGAGCAATGCATAGCCTATGGAAGCCAATTCGTTGGGGGAGTGACCCCAGGAAAAGGGGGACAGGAAACTTTGGGAGTGCCTGTGTTTGATACTGTGAAAGAGGCAAAAGAGGTGACAGGTTGTAACGCTAGTATGATTTTTGTGCCTCCTCCGTTTGCTGCTGAAGCCATTTTAGAAGCAGTAGATTCCGGCATTGAATTGATTGTCTGTATTACAGAAGGAATTCCGATCCGTGACATGTTGGAAGTGGGGCATGTGATGCAGGAATCCAAAACCAGTCGATTAGTGGGCCCTAATTGCCCCGGTGTGATCACTCCGGATGAATGCAAAATCGGCATTATGCCAGGCTACATCCATAAACGTGGGAATGTGGGAATTGTTTCACGCTCGGGAACGCTCACTTACGAAGCTGTTTGGCAAACAACTCAACTTGATTTGGGACAGTCGACATGTGTGGGGATCGGAGGAGATCCCTTAAACGGAACAAACTTCATTGACGTTCTGAAACTGTTTGAAAAGGATCCTGAAACCGAAGCGATCTTGATGATTGGAGAAATCGGTGGTGAGGCTGAAGAGGAAGCGGCCGATTGGATTCGTCGGAATTGTTCGAAGCCTGTGGCGGCATTTATTGCAGGACAAACTGCTCCTCCAGGGCGCCGTATGGGTCATGCGGGAGCGATCATATCCGGAGGAAAAGGAACAGCGGCAGGGAAGATCGAGGCGTTGAAAGCTGCTAAAGTCACCATAGCGGAAACTCCGGCGGAAATGGGTGAGGCAATGAAAAGGGGGATGTCATGATTTCTTTACGCGGTAAAATTCCTGTCACCATTCATCCTGTTTTTTTCTTGGTGGCGGCGATTATTGGATTTCTTTATTCACAATCAATTCCTCTGACACTCGTTTGGATTCTTGTGATCATGATTTCGGTCCTCTTTCACGAAATGGGACACGCTTTAACAGCCATGGCCTTTGGACAGAAGGCAAAAATCGAACTTGTGGGGTTCGGGGGACTCACACACCACAACGGAAAAACCCTCAAACCCTGGCAAAGTTTCATTGTTGTTTTGAATGGGCCCCTTGCAGGATTTTTGCTCTTTGGGTTGGCTCTTTTCTTTCGGCAATTTCTTTCTGAAAAAGGAGTTTTTTATTACGGAGTCTCCATTGCCGTTTACATCAATTTATTCTGGACGATCATCAATTTGCTTCCGATACAACCTCTTGACGGAGGCAAGTTGTTAAGCATTACATTCGAAAAAATGTTTGGACATCGAGGCATTCGATTGTCCTATCTCACCAGTCTCATTTTAGCGACAGGTTTTGCGATTCTTTTCTTTGTTCTTGGAGCGATCATTGCCGGGGCGATTTTCTTTTTATTTGCGTTTGAATCTTATCGGGCCTGGAGTTCTCTCAAAAATATTTCGTCATCGGATCGTGACGTCGCTTTGCAAGAGATGTTGAAAAAAGCGGTTGAAAAAGAAGAATCAGGACAAACATGGGAAGCGGAAAATATTTTAACGGAGATACTGGGAAAGGCTGAAAAAGGGTTGATTCACAACTCTGCGCTCGAAATGTTGGGGAAGTTATATTATGAACGTGGAGATTATGAGCGAGCGTTTTCTTGTTTATTTTCGATCAAGGAGATGTTGACTGTGGAAACGATACAAATTTTCCATAAAATTTCTGGGATGATGGAAAAGTGGGACATTGTCTTTGAGTTATCGGATCAGGCTTATAGTGCCGAACCCAATTTTGAGACAGCGCTTCTGAACGCATCATCGCAAGCTGTCAGAGGGGACATGCGGGCGACACTGGGGTGGTTGATGCGAGCGCGGAATGATGGAGCACAAGATTTGTCGTCTTATGTGCAGCGACC
>JAAKFL010000088.1 GCA_011065065.1 Chlamydiota bacterium
ATGATTGTGCGGAAACGCCATTGACTATAGAGGATTCCACAAAAGCTAGCTGAGTATTTGACAACCAACAGGGTTGGTTAATCCTTTTGTACAAACCAACCGACAAAGATTTCCATTGTTGTTGGTGAGTGTCCCAAATCACAATTTCGTTTGAAACGGGGATTTCTCCCTTATCGGATCGTCCAACCTTAGACAGACTAAAAGCAAGCAACCTTTCGTCTTCAGAAGGATGAATACTGACAACTCGACTATAGTAATCGAGATTCTTGTAGATACCGTCGCAAGAGATCCTCGTTAGAAAATAAGACTTTTTTGACGGAACATTTAAACACCAAATCTCTTCAAATTCAACCTGCTTAAAGTGCTTTCCATCCAAGGTGAAACAATTGTCCTCCCCCCACTTGTAGACATAGCCAAGTTCCTTTTTTTGTTTAATGACATCATCGGAAGTTGTCTGCGCAATGGCATAATAAAGATGCTGAGAATCGGATGATAAAGCCATCACGGAAACACGTTCATCAAATGAAGCAAGAGGTGCAAATCCTTCTGCTCCGCCTCCAACAATGTGAAATTGGCCTTTATCCTGAGTCAACAAATAAACTGTTTTCTCATCTTCGGTCCATTCCACCTGGAGAATTTTATCCGCTTCAAAGACTTTTTTTGATGTCTTATCCTGAGCATTCCAAATATAAAATTCGTCGCGATTCTGATTTTTTTCTACATGACTTCTACGAACTGTATAGGCAGTTTTGTTTCCCTGAGGAGACATGATAGCCGATTGAGGTTTAGCCATGGTGACAATATCTTCATAACCCATAGGGTTCATGGGTAAAGCTCCACAAGCTCCCGTGATTCCCATAACGATTAATAAAGCTACAAAAGCAACTCTGTATATAAAGTTATTTTTAAAATGCATATTAACCTCCCAAAAGTGTTAACGACTTTGCTAACTACTTAAATCTTAAGAGGTAAGTAATTCCCGCGTCAACAAAAATAAAAATTAAAAAAATTATAAGACGTTTTTTGGAGTGCGCAGGCTTGCCTGCGCACTTCTGAGAAAACATAGCAGGGCTGGAAGCCCGGTACTTTGTCAGCCCAGGCTGTAAGGCCTGGGAAAACGACAAAAAAAAATCAAGCCCTGAAAGGGCGACACTGACCGCGGACTATGTCGCCCTTACAGGGCTTTGGATTTTTGGGATACCATCCCAGGCCTTACAGCCTGGGCTGACATATGTCGGGCTTTCAGCCCTGCTAAGTTTACTTCATGATATTAACGGCGATAGCCGCTCGGGGCTCCAAAAAGTGTTTTTAAAAAAGTTTTTTATGAAAACCAGATGTCTCTTTGGGCCGCTGCTTGCTTTTCAAACATGGCATGACCATCGACGGTCGTTGCCGCCTTTTGTTGTGCGACTTTCAAAAAGACCGTTTCCCGCGGAGTAATCGATAAATCCATCACCAAAGAGTTTGGCTTCAACTGATCATGATCAATGGGACAAGAATGTGGCGTTGTATTGATGAGAATATCATAAGAGATTTTTTCCAAATCTCCCAAGCTCCCTCCACAACACCCCAAATGATTGGCAAGCTTTATCGCTTTTTCCGGAGTCCGATTCAAAATCATCACGCGGGCTCCTCGCCTGATCGCTTCAAATGCAATGGCTCTGCTTGATCCCCCTGCCCCTAACAAAACAAGAGTTTTTCCTTCAACCGGAGTCACAGCTTCCAAGGCATCAAGGGCTCCGTCAGCATCCGTATTCATTCCCATGAGTTGTGTTTCTTTAACCGCGATGGTATTGACCGCGCCAATAGAATGAGCTTTGGAATCTAGCTGGTGAAGGAATGAAAGAATGTTTTCTTTATGAGGCATCGTCACACTAAATCCACAAAAACCCAAGTTGGTGGCAAGTGGTAAGAATTCTGCCAGTTCTTCTTCTGTAACACGCAATCTAACGTAAAGCGCATTGTGATCTTTCATATAATTATTATGATATATATGTCCGATGCTTTGTGCGACGGGATCCCCAATGAGTCCATAGAGCTGTGTTTCTTGATTCAACTGATGATGGTAATAAGTTTTCACAAGTGTCTCTGCGGGTATTTGGCCTGGAGCTGTTGTTTGTTGTGAATTTGGCGATGCATAAACTATCGGACAGCCAAAAACAGGAGCCATAATGCGTGTACATTCTCCCAACTCCCCCATGCCCACTACTGTCAACGGCACTGAAGTGGATTGAGCCAGTTTCAACAATCGCAAGCTATCAAGAATGCTTGTTGATTGTGTCGCGATCTTATAAATGTCTGCGGGATATTGTGTCAGGTTTGAAAGTACAGAGTCTAAATCTTGCGGCGTTTCGTCATAATTGTGATAGGAGCGAATGATTTTGCAATCAACTTGAAACGGAACGGTATGATCCAAATCCATATACTCCGGACCAAGCTCCGCAAGTAACGGTATCCATTCTAGGCGACGACAAGTTAAGATTACAGGGAGAGAACATAATTTGAATGCGCGTTGAATGGTTTCGAGGTCGGGATAAAGATCGCATCGCAATTCAAAAAAATCAGCGGTGTTTTGAGCTTCTTTGATCTGTTTTTTAAGATCCTCAAGAGTGGGTCCTGGAAGACTGACACAAATCATGATAAGCGAGCGCTCCGATTCATCAACAAAGCATCCGCCACCACTAAGGCCGCCATTGATTCAACAACGGGCACAGCTCGAATGGCAACGCAGGGATCATGTCGTGAACCTTCCGGAAGTTGAAATTTAGCCTCTTTTCCATTTTCATCCACAGTTTGCTGAGCCTGTCGAATACTGGACGTGGGCTTAAAGGCCACTCTGCCGACTACTGGTTGTCCCGTGGAAATTCCCCCCAAGGTCCCTCCTGCACGATTAGTGGATGGAGTAATTTTGCCATAGGCTGAGTGAAATTCATCATTGTGTTCTGAACCGTGCAAGGACGGAGCTGCAAAGCCTTCTCCGATTTCAAAGCCTTTTGTCGCAGGAATGGATAACATCGCTTTAGCAAGATTCGCTTCTAATTTTTCATACACCGGATCTCCCAGCCCTGCGGGTAAACCAGTAATGGAGAATTGAATCACACCTCCAAGGGAATCTCCTTGTTCCATAGCCTCCTCGAGAACACAAACCATCTGCTCAGATGTCTTCGTGTCAGGACAGCGCACGGGACTCATTTGAAGGTGTTTGACATTGTACTGAGTTGTTGACACGTCGCCGATTTGCTTCATGTAAGCTTCGACTTGGATATCATGTTGCGAAAGCAGTTGTTTCGCGACTGCACCAGCTGCCACACGACATGCAGTTTCCCGTGCAGAACTTCTTCCTCCTCCGCGGTAATCAAAAACACCATACTTTTCTAAATAGGTAAAATTAGCATGTCCGGGACGCATCAGATGTTTGATCGGTTCATACTTGCTTGGATCGGCATCCTTATTGGGAATCATGATCATGATTGGTGCTCCCGTCGTTTGCCCCTCAAAGACTCCCGATAAAATCTCTGCGCAATCGTCTTCTTTTCTTGGAGATGTGTACGAACTAAAGCCTGGAGCCCTCTTAGCTAATTCAGTGTTTATGATGGTTTCGTCCAACGAGAGTCCCGCAGGACAACCGTCAATGACGACTCCGATCGCTTTCCCATGCGATTCACCCCATGTCGTGATTTTAAATATCTTCCCAAAACTATTTGATCCCATGTGCTTCCCCTATTTCAATCACTTGATTCGCCAATTCTTGAGGCGTATGCTCAGCATTTAACCACTGTTCGGCCATCGCTTCGTATAACGATAATCGAGACGATATCCGTTCTGAAAATTCTTTAAAAGGATCGGTCTCCGATAGGTAAGCTGGCTTTTCAGGAACTAGCATCATTCTGTCCCACAACACTTCAACTGGAAGTTGCAAATAAAAGACCAGCCCAAGCTTTTTAACCAAATCGACATCCATCACGCCACCACCTAAAGCGATCACTTTGTGCTGCACGTGTGTCAAAGTATCTAAAACTTCTCTTTCCGTCGCACGAAACACCTCTTCTCCCATTTCAAGATAGAGATCGCGGCAACTTAAGCCAACTTTTTTTTCAATCAAGAGATCAGTATCCAGCAATTCCCAGTCCAGATGCTCGGCAACCAGTTGTGAAACTGTGCTTTTTCCAGAAAATGGAGGGCCGCAAAGAACCAAATTCATAACATCCTCTCGATGTGAGCTCCGACTCCCACAAAATCTTCAAAGAACCGCGGATAGGTTTTCGCAATGCAGTCTATATTCTCAATTGTGGAGGGTGAGGAAGCGCCTAAAGCAGCCACCACTAAAGCCATCGCCATGCGATGATCGCCGTGGGAATTTAAATTGGCGCCATGAAGAGGGGTTCCTTCAATTTCCACTCCATCATTGTGTTCACAGATCTTGGCACCCATTTTTTGAAGTTCTTGAGTGACGCATGCAATGCGATCGCATTCTTTGGTCTTGGCCACAGACGCATTCTTGATACGCGTTTTCCCTTTGGCAGTGCAGGCGATCACACTGAGGATCGGAAGCACATCAATACAGTCATTGATATCGACTTCTATTCCCTGAAGAGTCTGGTTGGGACTGATTTCTAATGATTTTATATCAGCTCCCATATGTTCTAAAATCGTAACAATCCGTTTATCGCCTTGACTGTCTTGGAAATCCACGTTCTCGATCTTAATTGAAGAATTGGTCACAAACGCTGCAGCAATCGGAAAAGCTGCCGTACTCCAGTCACCTGGTACTTTATAAGAGAATCCTTGCCAGATTTCGTTTGATTGTACGGTATAGTGGTGATAGGAATCGTGATCAATATTCACACCCAATTTACGCAACCACTGTAAGGTCACATCCACCCAAGGCTTTTCCCCGGGGTTTTTGACATGAATCTCAAGTTTTTGCGAACAGAGTGATCCGGCGATCAAAAGAGCTGAAACCGGCTGTGAGTCAGCCCCGTCTAAAGTGACGGAACCTCCTGTGATAGGTCCTTGAACTGATAAGGGAGCGAAGCCCGGTTTGTTGTGGAAAGTCACATCGACTCCCGCAACTTGATACGCCTTGACCAGATCGTTCATGGGGCGCTGACATAATGACCGGTCCCCTGAAATCGTGATAGGTTGATGGCCACAAGCGGCTACAGCAGACAGGAACCGCAGAAGAATCCCCGAATTCCCGGCATCGAACTTAAGAGAGGTATTGGGAAGTTTTCCTGCAATACCGACGATGTCTAAATTTCCGTGATCTTCATGAATCTGTGCACCAAGTGATTGACAGGATTCAATCATGGCCTGGACATCAGGTGATGAAAGGACTTGAGTGATCGCGCTTTTTCCTTGAGCGAGCGAAGCGAACAAAATCGCGCGAAGTGATTGCGATTTAGAAGGGGGCACTTCAATTTGACCATTGAGGGTACTTGGGTGTACACGGAATTTCGTCATACGCAGATCATAAGAAGCACAGGGATTCTTTTCAATGACTCGTCCCCGGAAAGCGGACAAAGTGGTTAGCCCAACGTGTAAGCATACCTTTACCCACAACTTTTTCTTGATGTAATTTGCGGGTATAAGTATGAAACCTCAATTCTGAGTCCTGGAAGGACGACAT
This sequence comes from Chlamydiota bacterium, assembly GCA_011065065.1. Classification (GTDB taxonomy): domain Bacteria; phylum Chlamydiota; class Chlamydiia; order Chlamydiales; family SLFE01; genus JAAKFL01. The sequence continues at coordinate 5,630 of JAAKFL010000088.1, forward strand.
CTGACAGCCTAGGGTGGAACGGAGTGGAACCCTAGGTTGATGATTACCCACACAACCGGAGTCCTGGAAGGACGGCACATTAAGTCCTCAATCATTTGGGCCTTAATATGCCGTCCTTCCAGGACTCTGAACTTTCTTCTACGCAATTTACCTAGGGTTCCGCTCCGCTCCACCCTAGGCTGTCAGATGTCGTCCTTCCAGGACTCAGATTCGAGAGCCAGAAAATCAGTCACATGTCAGGGGTCAGACGTGACTTATTGATCTTTCATCTGTCAAGTCAATACCTGACATTTAGTAATAATTTTATCAATATGCAATTTTCTGGAGGATTAAATGTCAGTTTCAACAGGATCGGAAGGGATCGTCAGAAGAAACACATGGTGTCATGATAAAAGGTTGTAAGGTTATCTATACGTATAAAAGGAGTTAAGACAATGTTAAGTGTGAGTGAACAGATCGAGCGAGTTTCCAAACAGGTGTCTACTCTTAAAGAGAAAATTCAAGAGAATGATTATGATGAAGAAGTTTATTCATATTTTTTGTGATGTATTATATCACTATACTTTCTGGCTTTGTTCGTATCCCTTTCAACCCCATCACCTATCATATAACGTAAACATAGATTTCTACATGCCTTTTTATCACCTGTTTCATCGGCACAACTCTGGAGTAACTCAATTCCCTTGGATACTTTTTTCTTTCCACCAAGTCCCTTAATATACATGGTGCTTAATTGATTTACAGCAGGAGGGTACATACCTTTTGATGCTATTTTGAACTGCTTCCTAGCAGATTTCAAGTTTATTTCTACACCTAGACCATACTGATAACAGATCCCTAAATTATAAATGGCAACTTTATAATCTGGTTTTAATGCAACAGATTTCTTTATTAGTTGAAAGGCTTTGGACCCGTCTTTTATGCCCCCCTTGCCTGACATATACATCGTACCTAATATATTGCAAGCAATATAGTCTCCATGACTTGAAGATCGATCATACAAGTTTCTTGCAAACTCATAATTGCTTTCTGACGATTTTTGAGTATTATATGAATCTGCAAAATTTCTTAATACTCTAGGAGCACTTAAAAATTCTATGACACATTGTTGTAATTCATGGGGATATCCATCTTCACGAAAAGCTTTTCTTATTAGCTCATCAGGGATGGCGACAACCTTCTCTATCGATTCATCTGAAGGAACTGTTGAGAAAGATGCCCTTTCAGTATTAGTCGTGACAAGTAAATTCATAATACTTACCTATTGTGTAAAATTTATTAAAAAATTCAGTGTTGGGGTATTGAGCATAGGCTATTCCGTCCAATATTAGTCTAATGCTCTCCCTCGCCCATCCCAAAAAATAGTCTTAGTGCTTCTTCATGGGAACCATCTATACAGGATTCACTCAACGGAGGCTTATCCTCACAATAAAAAAAATTTCCAAGCACTATTTTGGGATCAAGTTCAAAGTGATCAATTCCGGCAGGATTGATAATGCTGTCAGAAGCTATCGAATGAATCAGAGCTGTGATTTCATAACTCTCTAAGAGTTTTTCCTTCTCACGGCCATCATTAAGAACAATTTTAACAGAATGCTGACATTCCCAGAGAGAGCCCTGACATGTTGGGTCAATGGTCACCAGCTTAATCATTCCTGGTAAAATTGGCTCTCCCTTACTTATTTTGCCATTTATGCCGATATAGAACTTACGGACACCGAGCTCTTTTCTTTTCGTATAGAACACACCAAATGGGTCATAGATTTTATTCTTAGGTAAGGGATTCATAAACCTCCTGACAGTCAATACAAACTCATTAAGCTTCATGGGGACAGGCTGGACCCCATGGTCTCCCTTACTCCGCTGTCGATTCGTAGTCTTCAATAGATTCAAAACCGACTAACATGAGTGCAGGCTTTAATTCGATCCTGAACTTAGAAAGTGATCCAAATTGTTCATGCAACGATTCAAAGCCCTTTTCCTCAATAACATCCATAATTTTTGAGTAAAGTTGCTCAGGGAGTGTACATGTGATC
>JAAKFL010000089.1 GCA_011065065.1 Chlamydiota bacterium
TGAGCCAAGTCATGTCAACCTCACGATTGAAGGGAAAGGCCATATTAAAGGAAAGATTATCTTTGATGATTGCGAAGGAACCATTCGTTGTGGAGACGACATCATCATAGAAGGTTAGTCCCTAATAAGCCCTCGGAAATTAAAGAAAAATTTTTATTTGATAATGAGAAGAAATTTTAATTCTCTTGCCTTTTTAATCAAAATTGTTTACAATGTAATCTAAATTGTTTACTAATTTTTTATAAGGAGATAAAATGAAATCTACATCTAATATTAATTCAAATATTTTTTATTATACTAATATTTACGAAAAGATCCACCAAGGTAATGGTTTTTATCATGGTCAAGGAAAACATTTTCACAGTTCTCTTAATGCCCGAGTCGGAATCACTTTGGAAAACTGTAAATCAGATGATGACATCAACTCTGCAATGGGAACGATTTCTGTCATTGATTGTCCTTTCCTAAAAGATCTCAATGCCAGAAACGGCATTCAAATCACAAACTCTACGGTACGACATGTCAAATGCTTCATGGGAAATGTGATCGCATTGAATTGTCAAGTGGGTGAAATTTACGCTCAAGATGGTATGACCATTCATAACTTTACTGCTGAAAAATTAACAGTCAGCATGGGAAAAATTGAGGCTCATAATTCCATGTTAGATTCAATAGTCTCATCTATAGAAGCTAGAGATGGAATTTCCATGACCAATGTCAAGGCACATGACGTCAAAGTGACCATGGGAGAAGTGGTGGCAAATTCATGTACAGCCAATCGAATTTCGGCCCAATCGAGCGTTTCGCTTACGGAAAGTACTGTGAATACAGTTATCCTTAATGTAGAAAACACACAGGCCACATTAGTCCTGAACAATTCCTCTGTCGAAGGCAATGTCGTTGTCAAAGCTTCAGTTAATACACCTCATGTGGAACTCGTGATTCAAGGAAAAGGTGTGATTAAAGGAAAGGTAATCTTCGAGGGCTGTGAAGGAACCATTCAATCCGGTGATGGCATTGTTATTCAAGCTTAAGCAAGGCTAAAAAATCACCATATACCCACGTTTTCGGGCAAAAATTGGGAGTCTGACAAGACTCCCTTATTTTTTTTATAAATTATATTGAAATTTACACTAATTTAGTGTAAGATGAGATTAAGAGTGGGTAGTGTGGATATTCATGAGTATTAGAAAAAAGAGTGCAGCAGTTAAATACATGGAAAAGCTGGTTGGTGAAAATCTCACCTTTGGACTTTTGCTGAAGTCTCTACGAGAAGGTGAAGAAATGACACAAATTGAGTTTGCAAAATTATTAGGGATATCTTCTCAATATCTTTGTGATATCGAAAAAGGTCGACGTTTTATAAGTCCTAAAGTTGCAGCTGAATTTGCAGAAAAATTGGGTTTTTCAACAAAGCATTTTGTACGTCTTTGTCTTCAAGACATGCTGGATAGAGATGGGTTAAATCTGATCATCAATGTTGATGCTGCTTAACAAACAAATCTTTTCCCATCCCCTGTTTAATAAGATGAATCTCAAATCACACGGAAAAGCGGCCTATAATAATTCAATGGTCCCGAAGTTTCAGATTGAGAATTTATCTCATGAAAATAATCATCGAAAAATCGTTGCAATTTCAGAATTTGATCCAACTGCCCCGGCAATAATTTCTCGTTCAAAATTTCAATTAGATAACAAATTGACCTAATTGGATAATCAAATAAAAATGGAGCAAGTTCAATTTGCATTTCTTGACAAACTTCATTGATAGAAAAATCAACTCCCGTTTTATCTGAGTCATTGATTACATATCTCCCTAAACCGTGGTAACAAGTGCACGCAGCTGATTCATAAGGAAATTCTTCTCGCGAAACCACACTCTCCACAAGTTTAACTTTGATCTTGTCACCGATACTGATGTTGAAATTCTTTAATAAAAGGCCGTCTTTATTTTCAACATTGCGAATCTCAACCCTTTTATAAATATGCAAAAATATATGATAACTCATAAACGAATAAGAATTTCGAGTTATGGCTTTCCATCTTCTACATACTAAGGGCAATTTAGAAAAATCTTCAGGAGATAAATAATTGAACACAATCCCCATCACTTCATCGGGGATTTTTCCAAAAATTTCAGGAGAAGTCTCTACTTTGAAAATTTTACCAAATAGAAAATCAAACAATTTATTGGGATTTGTATACATTCCTCTCTCCTTAAAATCTGCGACAATCAGTGTTCATCGTGAGCTTGCATATACAATCCATAAATCTGATCATCTATGTAGAGATCGCAAAGTCGAGGTTACCAGGAAAGCATTTCTATACCTATGATAAGGGATCTCACTAAGGGGAAATAACCTGATGTATTGGATTTAGGATTTAATTTGTCAAAATATTCATCGATAAATTTTTGAAGTTTTTCAATTTGATACAATTGCTCGGTTGTTAATCTGCCATGCACAATTTCAATTTTATACCCGAAAGAATTAACTTCAATTTTAGGAACATATGACCCTCTATCAATTTCTCTTAATCCACAAACTTCATTGATAGAAAAATCTACTCCCATTTTATCAGAGGAATTAATGAGACATGTACCTAAGTTACGGTCAAAAGTAGACGTGTCAGGATCGTGATCAAATACATCTCTCGAAATAACACTTTCTACAAGCTCTACTCCAATAGGAGTCTGAAGCCTTATATTGAAATTTTTCGATAAGAGTGTTTCTTGATAATCAAAACAACGATCCTTGATCTTTGGAGTGATCTGTTGAAAAAGGTGATAACACATAAACCAAGAAGACTGACTGGTAATATTTTTCCAATGTTTGCAGACTGTTCTTAGTTTTGAGAAATCATCAGGAGATAAATAATTAAATATAATTACCATCACTTCATTAGGAATTTTTTCTAAAGTTTCAGGAGAGGGCTCTGATTTGACAACTTCTTCAGTTATGGGCTTGCCAAATAGAAAATCAAACAATTTATTGGGATTTGTATACATTCCCTCCTCCTTAAAATCTGCGATCAGCAGCAATCAGGGTCTTAGGCTTCAATCCAAAAAGAGATCGCGATCCACCGCTGGCGGAATGATACACTCCTTCTGATTAAAAAAGATATGACGATTTCGCGCCACAATGCGATAAAAGAAATCAGTCACAAACGCCGGAACACAAAAATAAAAAATCCCTAACAAGCTCCACCATCCCCCCAAAAGCCAACTAGTCCTTAGGCCCGCTTTCCCCATGATCAGCGTCCTCTGATCCGGTGTCTGATAATTCTCAATCAACACCATGCTATCTGCACTTTTTTGTTCAGGGGGCAAATCTTTCAATTGCTCGGCTGCCGTTTTTCCCTCCAACGGAGCAAAACCAAAAATCCTTTTTTTGTCCGATCTATGAATACACAAAACAATGCGATCACAAAGACCACATGTTCCATCATAAAATACAACATGTTTAATCATTGGCTTCCTTTTTGATTTGTGGAGGTGAACTTTTCAGAGCATCAAAAATTTTTAAGAGTTTAAACAATTCATCTTCTGAACTATTTCCGCTTTGTATCTTCACACGAACCAATTCCCGCCGATCCATCCAATTGCGATCCAAGATCTTTTGAACGGTCTCTTCAAAATGCTCTTCGGCCTTGTCCTTATTCACCAATTTCTGATGAAGGTCTGATAATAATTGCTGAGCCCCCGGTTCCATTTTCATGGCCAGCGCCATCCAGTCACAATAATCGTGTTCATCATGAGCCTGCATATAAAGTCCATAAACCTGACGGCAATGAGGATGTTTGAGGTCTTCTGGTTGAACATTATTTCGTGCCAAGGAAATGAGCTGTGGCTGTTTGCCTCCCATCAACAGCAGCCAACGCAAGAAATCCGATTCCAACACTAAATGAGGATCCACCTGCTGCTCTCCGACTCTTCCCGTTCCCTGAACATAAACATTGGAAGCGGCATAAGATCCCGTCAGCACCATTTCTTCAGGAACCTGAGTCAATTTCGCCAAGAGTTTCAAACTTTCATGAACCATCACCTCATCATCCCATCCTCTAATCTGAGATGCTAAGGAATAAACCAGCTCATTTTTTTCTGCCGGAGTACTGGATTTGTGTTTATGTGAAGACAGGTCCACCAAAAACGGTAAATAGTCGACGGCTTGATCCATCAGATCGAGAAACGCCTGAATCCCCTTCCTTTGCACAAAATCATCGGGATCACTGTTCTGCGGAAGCTTCAAGATGAAAACTCCGACTCCCGCCTTCTGAAACATATTGCCAATCTTCACCGTAGCTTCTCGTCCAGCAAGATCAGAATCCAAGGCCAAATAAATCCTATTGACTCCCAAGTTCAACAGCTCCTGCACATGCCCCTCGCCAAATGCGGTTCCTTGTCCCGCCACAGCGATGTCGACTCCTTCGAAAATAAGCCGCAAGCAATCGATTTGACCCTCAACAATGACCGCCTGCCTTTCTTTAGCGATACGGCGACGGCAAAAATTCAGTCCGTAAAGAGTTCGTGATTTTTTGAATACAGGAGTTTCCACACTATTCACATACTTCCCGCCAAAAGTCTCTTCATGAAACTTTCGAGCAGAAAATCCGATCACCCGACCTTGAGCATTGTGAATCGGAAACGTGATCCGATCGGAAAAAAAGTCGCGCAGTTTCCCATCAGAGGATCTTCTTAAAAGTCCTGCAGCCAATAAGATCTCATCGGTAAATTTTTTCGCACGCATATAAGGGAGAAATGAACCGAGAAATTTCGGAGCATACCCAATGCCAAACTTCTGAATAAACTCGAGACTGATTCCACGCTGATACAGATATTGCAAGGCTTCGTTTCCATTTTCTGTATGCAAGAGAAACGCTTGAAAAAATAGCGAAGCCTCTTCCAGAGCATCACAAATGAGTTTTTTCGGAGGCCCCTTTTCCTCTGCCTCTTCCACATGCTCCAAATGCACCTGATACTTTTCAGCCAGCATTTCGACAGCATCTACAAACCCCATGCTCTGATGTTCCATGAGAAACTGGATCGCATCGCCATGGGCGCCACACCCAAAACAATGGTAGTGAGAGTCCCCTTTCTGGATCATGAATGAAGGAGATTTTTCCTCGTGAAACGGACACAGCCCCTTATAGCTGGCCCCGCTTCGCTTCAGGTCAACATAGGACTCAATGACATCAACGAGATCCACCCGTTTTTTGACGTTTTCAAGACTTTCTTTTGCTATTATAGGCATAATTTGGCTCTATTGTAACCAAAAATAGGCCTACTCATCAAGCTTGAATTTAATGAAGTGAAAAGTAAAATATAAACAGATCATTGAAACCGCTTTAAAAAAAGGTAAATCTATGGAATACCGTACTTTAGGAAAATCTGGCATCCAGCTCAGTGAAATGTCATTGGGATCCTGGCTCTCATTCGGTGAGAAAACAGGTTTGAATGCTGTGAAAGAAATGTGTCATTTTGCATTCGATCATGGGATCATTTTCTTCGACAATGCTGAGGTCTATGCCAATGGGGGCTCCGAACTTCTTATGGGAGAAGCCCTCCGCGACTTCAGACGTGATGAGATCGTTGTCTCCACAAAAATTTTCTTCGGCGGAGACGGCCCCAACAAGATGGGCCACTCCATGAAACGCTTAATTGAAGGGACAAAGAATTCTCTTCGCCGTCTTCAAATGGATCACGTCGACCTACTCTATTGTCACAGAAGAGACGAGAATACTTCTGTAGAAGAAGCCGTTCGCGCGATGGACATTCTTATCCGCCAAGGCCATGCCCTCTATTGGGGAACATCTGAGTGGGAAGCTGATGACATTAAAGAAGCGCATAGCATCGCCAGACAACTCAATACGATTCCTCCATCCGTCGAACAGCCCGAATACAATATGTTCCACCGCCAGAAGGTTGAACATGACTTTATCCCCCTGTTCAAAAAATATGGCATGGGAATCACTTCCTATAGTCCCACAGCATCCGGGGTCTTAACAGGAAAATATCGTAATGGAATCCCCAAAGGCAGCCGATTGGATCTCAATCCTGAATTCATTCCCGCTGATTTTAATGAACGGGTTGAAAAAGCAAAAATGCTTCATGAATTATCTGACAAAGTGGGCTGCACTCTCGCTCAATTTGCTATTGCCTGGTGCTTGAAAAATCCTAATATCAGTACTGTGATGGTTGGGGCTTCTAAGAAGGAACAGCTAGTCGAAAACCTCAAAGCCGCTCAATTTAAAGATAAATTGACAGATGACGTGATGAAGGAAGTTGAAAACATTCTCAGCAAGGTAACTGTTAGTTCATAAAATATATTCAATTAAGTTGAAGATTTGGAATTTTACCAACGATGGGGTTGGCAGATTCAAATCAGAAAAAATCCCCTACTATGGGAGCATAGAGGGGATTTTTTTCTGTTTTGAAGATGCCGACACCAGCTAAGGTAAAAAACAAATCATCAATTTAATTGAATATAAGTACTGGGTGTGATGCTAGCCGGCTTCATGCCCATTGCTTTCCAATATTCCTTACCATAATCATACAGCAACTGTTCGCCTTTTTGGATGGTCTTACTTGCGTAAAGAATAATGACCGGAATCGTGAAAGGTTCAGATTTCGTTAAAAAGAGGATCGCATCCACATTACAATTTTCTGGTGACGTATGATTGATATATCGGGTAAAATTTCCAGAATCACAGGCATCCACATAAATTTTATGGTCATCTAATAGTTCAAACAGGTACATCGACTCGGTGTCATATTCACCCATTCCCAACTTACCAGTGTAAAACCCAATAAATTCCCCTTTCTGCATCTCTTTTTCCGCAAAAACCCCGTAATTGACCTGATTGTCCACATAGGCAATCTGTACATATGAGGGAATTCCATTTGTCTGGAGAGATTCAATGTAATCCATGTAATGAGTCAGACTGGACACATCGGGTTCATCAGACATGCTTCCGTCAATCCAACACTCCTCGAACGGATCAAAAAACTCGACTTCATCGCGTAGCGACTTAGCCTTTAGGCTGATTTTTCGCGAAATACGAGCAGATTGAGCTTTCGGCAAAGCCAATCGCATGTGTTCTGGTAAAGTAAAAATTTTATTTTGGTTAATTTCAATCATATTATATAAACCTATCGCGTTGATTATATAATACTTAAGAATTTTTTAAAAGATTTTTTTTAGGGAAAATTAATCACATCCTGTCCATCCTGACTATCCTTTTATCCTGTTTTCCTAGCACAGGATAACAGGATAAAAGGATAGTCAGGATGTACAGGATTATTATGAGTTAAATAGTTTCTTCTTCATCGCTTGGCCCTATGATCTTATCGTCTTCGGTGAAAAGGCCCGCTCCAATGGTGACAAAGTTGCCCTCTTGCTTCAATACCTTCGCTGGCATTCCATTGATATAGGGAACGCA
>JAAKFL010000009.1 GCA_011065065.1 Chlamydiota bacterium
ATTTGTCGGAATAATTCCCTCTTCATTGATATGTCCTTCTAAAACAAATTCAGGCGCTTTTCCTGGCTCAGCAAAACCCAAGGCTTCCATCGACAAAAGACCACTGATCGTAAAACAATCATGCGCCTCCAATAATCCCAGATCATTTATTGTCAAACCAGATTTATCAAAAGCTTTGTGAACAGCTCGGTGCGTCGTTGAGAGGACTGTTGGATCCAACGGAGGCTGTGTAATATCCCCTTCTGCCTCTCCAATGGCCACGATTTCCACGGCGTTGCCTTTATCAATCCCCGCTTTGGCCAACCCTTCCTCCGAGAAAATAATCAATGATGTCGCCCCATCAGAAACTTTAGAGCAGTCTGTGGCATTGAGAAATGGAAGAAATTTGTCAGGGTCAGGAGGCGTCATTCCTGTTTCAAACAAATTGGGATTTGTATTGAAGTGTTCTTGGGCTTTCGGAGATTTTCGCGCTTTCAAAATTGCCTGTTCATACCATTTGGCTAAACCCATCCGTGTGTATTGATCGCCATAGTCCCGAGAATACGCTTCGGCACGATCTGAAAAGACTCCGGGAAAAAAATAGGCATGCCCCCTCTTTCTCTGTTTGCTATAATGACCTGCTCCAGCAAGAACATCAGCTCCGTACACCGCCTTCATCGTATTCTGCACCTCAAAAGCAGAAACAAAAACAGCATCGGCCATATCAGAAAGAACAGAACGCATCGCTGTGACAATCGCTTTTCCTCCGGTCCCACAAGCTCCTTCCACACCCAAGCAAGGTTTCCCCAGAAGCGATGGGATCATAGAGGGAAGAAACCCTGGAAGATTCCCCTGCTTGATAAACCGTTGCGGCATAAAGCTTCCGATGATACCTTCATCAAGTTCCAAATTGGGAACTTGATCGCATGTCCCTTTAGCGGTTTCATGCAAATAGCTTTCGAAAGAAAGCATCAGTTTTTTTGGATCAAATTCTGGCCTTCCAGGACCCATAAAAATTGTATTGTAACCGGCTGCAGCGTAGATTTTTTTTCTCATGATCACACCAATACCTGATAGAATCCATTTTTGAGGACAGTCTTCATGTCATCCATACTGGAGACAACATGATCGTCCACAAGCTTCTGCGCAATTTTTCGGGAATAAGTTAAATGCTCACGTGCAAGTTCTGCTCCGGGAGACGAGCTCTCTCCAAGTTCATCTTCATAGCATTCAATTTCCGCTTCATGGTCTATTACTTTGACCATCTCCTTCCAGGGACGATGTCTTTCTGGAAAAGGACCCAATAATTCTCGAATCGTTTTTTGTTTTTCCTCTGTTAGCTCCTCGTACGCATCAGTTTCGAGATTATAGACGGCTATAATTTTCCCCTTTCGATAATCAAAAAATCCCGCTCTCTGAGATCCATCGATTTCTTGCCCTCCAATCCGCTTCCGCGCAATCATCTCTTCAAGCAGAGGTCTGGAAAAATTCTCTTCTGGAAAAGCCTCTCCCATAACAGTGGCAATTTTTTTCCAAACATCCAATCCCACATAATCCAACAACTGAAAGATCCCCATGGGTCGAATCAAAAAGTCTCGCGTGATCGCATCCACCATCAAAACGGAGTCAACATGCGAATGCTTTTTTCGCAACCTGTCATAAAGGTCACAAGCAAAGGCAATCTCCCGTATAAAGTGACCATTTCCGATAAATCCCGCCACGTCCTTGCTGGCAACGACTTTCTTTTTCAGTCTTTTCCCAATTTTAAGGGACAGATCTTTGAGCTCTGGATCCACGTTTGCCGGATAAATCATCTCCAACAACTTTTGAACAGGAGGTGGGTTATAAAAATGAGCTCCCACAAGCCTTCCATTCAATCCCGATTGCTTCCCCAATTGCGTGATGGGAATCGACGAAGTGTTGGTCAAGTAAAACGTATCACTGGAACAAATTTGATTGAGCTGAGTCAGAACATTTATTTTTGCCTCTACATCTTCCACAATCGCTTCAAAAACCAACGAAGAATGTTTTACGGTATCCAGTGATGTCGAAGGGCGAATGATACCTAAAGCTCCTTTAACAAATTCATTAATGATTTGCTCGTTTGAGATGAGATCTTCACGATCACAGAAAAACGATCTCAGGTCATTGATCGACTTCTCAGCAAACCGTGTTAAGTGTGGTCGGAAGTATTGTCTGAGAGAAAAAAGAGTCTTTTCATCTTGATCAACAAGAACCAAGCGATACCCATTCTTACCCACAGAACTATTTCTTTCGGCATCTTGACAGGCCATTTCCTGTAAGAGGAGTAAAGAGATTCCTTTTCCCATTTTTCCTGCTGCGCCGATCACGGCAATCTTTTCCCAATACTTGCTCATTTTTTCGCCAAAAATTTCTCAATATCACGTTTTGATTCATCCGTCGCAAAACACTCAGCAAATCTTTCTGCTTCTAACTCGTCTCCTGCCTCAAGAACATCGACCACCTGCTTGATTTGCCGCAAGGCAAACGCTGAGTATTGCAACATCTCGTTGGCCACATCCCAACAATCAGGAAGGAGTTGATCCGGAGCACACACACGATTCACAAATCCCATCGCAAACGCTTCTTCTGCCGAGATCATTCTTCCTGTCATCATCAACTCTTTTGCTCTTCTTTTTCCGATGGCACGAGAAAGTCGATGGGTTCCTCCCCATCCAGGAATGATTCCCAGCTTAATTTCGGGAAGCCCCAATTTGGCTTTTTCCGAAGCATAAATGAAATCGCACCCAAGGGCGAGCTCAAGTCCTCCGCCCAGCGCATATCCATTCACCGCTGCCAACGTGATAAAAGGCACCTCTTCCAATTTCCGAACGATTCCCTGGCCATACCGAGAAAACTGCACAATTTGAGTGGAATCCAAGTTTTGCATTTCCTTCACATCGGCACCCGCCATAAAAGCGCGATCGCCAGAACCTGTCAGGATCAAAGCGTTGATGTCATCAACCGTATCGAGGAACTTTCCAATCTCCCTTAACGCTTCGTAATTTAAGGTGTTGAGGACCTCCGGTCGCTGGATGGTTAAGAGGCCCACTTTGTCTCTTTTTTCGAACTCTAAATATTTCATTGACGGTCTCCTTGGCACCATCCTAATTGGGAAAGGAGGAGATTGCAACTTTTTAGACACAGATGGAAGCAGTTTATTCATTGATCACTTAGAAATTTTAACGCAAAGAAGCAAAGACCCAAAGACGCAAAGATGGGTACCTTCGTGTCTTTGCGTCTTTGGGTCTTTGCTCCTTTGCGTTAAAAAATTGACAAGTAGCATTCACTAAGATTAGTGTGGAAAATGATGTTAAGGATGAACTTCAGACAAACCTTGCAAGCTGAGAAGCCCCTTCAGATTGTAGGGGTCCTCAACCCTTTTATGGCCATGATGGCCGAACATGTGGGGTTTAAGGCTCTTTATCTCTCAGGTGCTGGCGTGGCCAATATGTCTTACGGGATTCCAGATCTTGGAATGACCACATTAGATAATGTCCTTATCGATGCGGAAAGAATTAGCCAAAAGGTGGCTTTACCCCTATTAGTCGACATTGACACCGGATGGGAAATCCCCCATACGATTCGTGAAATGGAGAAGGTGGGTGTCGCTGCGATTCACATTGAGGATCAACAGGTTAACAAACGGTGTGGACACCACCCAGGAAAAATGCTAGTTTCCAAGGAAGAGATGTGCGACCGCATTAAGATGGCTGTTGATGCTAGAGTTGATGAAAACTTTGTCATCATGGCCCGGACCGATGCCGTTGCAGTTGAAGGATTTGAGGCTGCTTTAGATCGAGCAAAGGCTTATGTCGCGGCTGGAGCTGATATGTTATTTCCAGAAGCCTTGACTGACGCCAGACATTACAGAATATTTAACACTGTCGGCGTTCCTGTTTTGGCAAACATCACAGAATTTGGAAGGACTCCTCTGATAACACGCAAAGAACTGCTTGAAGTTGATGTCGACATGGCTCTCTACCCTTTGACTCTATCCCGTGTGATGAACCATGCGGCACTCAGCGCAATGAAAGAATTAAAAAACGAAGGGACTCAAAAAGATCTCATCCCTAAAATGATGACACGCAATGAATTATACGAGTTCCTCGATTATGAAAAACAAGAAAAAGAATTCAATCAATAGGGGGGCAATATGAGCTCAACAACTAAACCAGAAGGACTGGCCGGCATCGTCGCTGGAGATTCGTCCATTTGTCTCTGTGGAGCTAAAGATGAAAGTCTTCTCTATCGCAGCTATACCATCGAAGATCTTGCAGAATACAGCTCTTTTGAAGAGGTGGCCTGGCTTCTTCTTCGCGGCACACTTCCTTCAAAAAAGGAACTCAGAAATTACCAGCAAGAATTGAAAGAGCTGCGCTATCTTCCAACCGGGTTGAAACGGATTTTAGAAGAGATCCCCGGTGATGCCAATATGATGGATGTGCTCCGAACAGGATGTTCTGCTTTGGGAAATCTTGAACCGGAAACCGAAGAGCTTCCAAAATATGCCATTGCCGATCGACTCATTGCCATATTTCCATCCATATTGTTGTATTGGTATAAGTATCATACCGAGGGAAAGCAGATCATCGTGGAAACAGATGACGATTCCGCGGCGGGTCATTTCTTACGTCTATTACTGGAAAAAGAGCCTGATGAAACCCATCGTCGTTGTTTGGATGTTTCCCTCATTCTTTATGCGGAGCACGAGTTCAATGCGTCAACATTCACCGTGAGAACTATTGCGAGCACCCTTTCTGATTTTTATTCTTGTATTTGTGGGGGCATTGGGGCGCTAAGAGGACCTCTTCATGGAGGAGCTAACGAGGTGGCAATGGAACTGATTCAATCGCTTGACAGCCCAGCCCATGCGGAACAAGAAATTCAAAAAATGCTGAAAGAAAAACAATTGATTATGGGATTTGGTCATCGCGTCTACACAACTGGCGATCCCCGATCTCCGATCATCAAAAAGTGGGCGCAAAAACTAGCCGAACTCGTTGGAGACACTCATATTATTCCCGTTTCCATGAGGATTGAAGAAGTGATGCGGGAGGAGAAAAATTTATTCCCAAATCTCGATTTCTATAGCGCTGCTGCTTATCATTTTTGTGGAATTCCAACACCTATGTTCACACCACTCTTTGTGATGTCCCGTATCACAGGCTGGTGCGCCCATCTTTTGGAGCAACGAGGTCACAACAAACTCATCCGCCCCGTCAGCAACTACACCGGCCCCAAACCGAAAAAATGGGAGAGTATGGAATAGTGGACAAGCTGCTCGAAACGATTGCAGAGTATGTCACGGAACACAAAATCCAAAGTTCAGAAGCTTACGACACGGCCCGTCTTTGTCTCATGGATAGTTTGGGGTGTGCAATGCTTGCCCTTAACTTTCCTGAATGCACTAAACTTTTGGGGCCTGTCATTCCTGGAATCTCGGTGCCAAATGGCAGCAGAGTTCCTGGGACAAGTGAAGTCCTCGATCCGGTGCAAGGAGCCTTCAACATCGGAACTCTCATCCGATGGTTGGATTATAACGACACCTGGTTAGCAGCCGAGTGGGGTCACCCTTCGGATAATTTCGGAGGAATCTTAGCGGTGTCCGACTATCTCAGTCAGCGAGCTCTTGAAGATCACCGCCCTTCATTAACCGTCAAAGATGTCCTTGAAGCTGCCATTAAAGCTTATGAAATCCAAGGAGTGCTCGCTCTTTCCAACAGCTTTAACCGCATTGGATTTGACCATGTCATTCTTGTGAAAGTCGCCACAGCAGCCGTGACAGCAATGCTTCTTGGAGAAACCAAAGAGCAGGTAGCCAATACTCTGTCGCAAGCGTGGATTGACACCGGTCCGCTCCGTACGTATCGTCACGCTCCCAATACAGGATCGCGAAAATCTTGGGCAGCGGGAGATGCCACAAGTCGCGGAGTCCAGCTAGCGATGCTCAGCATGCGCGGTGAAATGGGCTACTCAAAAGCGCTCACAGCTAAAAATTGGGGATTCAACGATGTGATGCTTCCGCTGACACTGGAACGTTCTTTAGGTTCTTATGTCATGGAACACATTCTCTTTAAAGTTTCGTTTCCCGCAGAATTTCACGCCCAGACAGCTGTCGAATGCGCATTTCAGCTCCATGACCAAGTGAAAGACCGTCTCGACGATATTGAAAAAATCTATATTGACACACACGAATCTGCTTTGAGAATCATTGACAAAACAGGTTGGTTGAAAAATCCTGCTGATCGGGATCATTGCATCCAGTATATGGTCGCCATAGGACTCATTTATGGATCGCTGACAGCCGACCATTATGAAGATCATGTAGCGAGCGATCCCCGCATTGATCAAGTACGAGCCAAAATGGAGCTCTCAGAATCTTTTCAGTATTCCAAAGATTACTTGGATCCTAACAAACGCTCAATTGCCAATGCCCTAGTGATCAAATTTAATGACGGTTCTGTGACAGAAAAAATTGTTGTTGAATATCCCTTGGGGCATCGTCGACGAAGGGATGAAGCCACTCCCCTTCTTTTTGAGAAAGCGTGGAGAAATCTGGGGTCTCGGTTTCCTGCTGAGCGCATCGACGCTATTGTTCAATTGTTTCAAACTCCGGAAAAATTGGATGCTCTTCCTGTCAAAGAATTTGTTGATTATTTTGTCTAAGGATCAATTTACTCCAAATATTCATATTTCTGGACATATCTTGACTGATTTTATATGATGGTTTTTTAAAAAGGATCCATTATGCAACTTAGAACTCTTTGTACAACACTCTTAATGTTATTGACTTTTTCTTTATTTGCCCAGGTACCCCCGCCTGTTGTGGAACCGCGAGCCTATGATTTTTTAAGGGGAGAAAACCTGAAAATTTGCGTTCCTTCATGTCCTGTCTCCTCCGATGCTTTAGAAATCCAGAATATTGGCAATCATCAGAGGTTCCAAACCTGGACGGCTGAAGAGCATGAAGAAACCTATGACTTCCTTCAAAGGATAAGGTCCTGTTGGAATCGGTGTGATTATACACGTTCCTACATGGTTTATGGTCAAACCTCGCCAAATCTTCGGTCAGAGAAGTTTCACTGGCAAGTGATTCCCTATCCTGAAGATGGATGGAGCCGTTTAAAGCAGCTACAGGTCATTTGGAATGTCTCTTTTGGAGCTTCATTCCTAAGTGAAAAAGAACGTATTGCCCAAGCCACTCAGCTTCGACAATATACGCAATATTTACCGGAAAACTATCAAAGGGTCCAGGCAAAGGGTCCATCTGACGACCCGTTTTGCAATCCTGGAGTAACCGGCAATCAGTGTGTGTATGAGGGAGATGAGATGCTGGTTCTCTATGATCATGCTCCAGTGAGAATTGTCGAGGAGAATCCCCATTTTCTGATTACCCCGAAAAAGCACAAAGAGACATTTGGAGAGCTCACAGCCTCGGAATACAAAGAAGCGATGGCATTAGCTGAAAAAGTCACCGATTATTTTCAAGAATCTTATCCTCAGAGCACCCTCCATTTTTTCCACAAAACAGGTAAAGCGGCAGGACAAACCGTTCCCCATTGGCATATGCATGTTATTGTGGTTAAAGAAGATGCTTATCTTCCTTCATTTGAATTTCCCTGCGTGAAGTCTCCAACCAGCTGTACTCGCTTAGATTCTCCCTTTCGCCATATCAAGATGAAATTCGGACAATTTTGTCAGAGCTGTAAGAACTTTGTATTCTTGATGTTACCTCATCGTAAATTACCGCCAAAGGTACTTGAGCAAAGAGTCGAATTTTATAAAGAAGAATTTAACGACACCTTTGAATTTTAAACTTTTTGATGTTTAATGAGGTGGTATACCCCGCGCGTTGTCCAAATCTAAATTTGACAGCGCGCGGGGTATAAAGCCATATTTAACAAAAGGACTAAGTATGTTAAACACAGCCACTTCAGAGATTCAGGAGCTTCTTGGAAAAGAAGCTAACGATCTTCTTTCTTACACCTGCACGGCGGTGCCAAAAGAAACATTAACCTTACCCGGTGTGACTTGGGTTGATCAAGTCACTGCGAATAGCGACCGAAACAATCGTGTGATGAGAAGTCTTTGTGCGTTATTCACTCATGGACGGTTAACAGGGACGGGATATCTTTCATTGCTCCCTGTAGATCAAGGAATCGAACATTCAGCAGGCGCCTCGTTTGCTCCCAATCCAATATATTTTGATCCCGAAAACATTGTGCGATTTGCCATTGAAGCAGGATGTAACGGAGTCGCTTCGACATTGGGGATTTTAGGAATAGTTTCCAGAAAATACGCTCACAAAATTCCCTTTATCGTGAAACTGAATCACAATGAATTACTCACTTATCCCAACCATGCCGACCAAACAATGTATGCCAGTGTAAAACAGGCCTTTGATATGGGGGCTGTCGGGGTCGGAGCGACCATTTATTTTGGATCCGAACAGTGCGACAGACAAATCCTAGAGGTTAGTGAAGCCTTTGAATTGGCTCACGATTTAGGCATGTGTACCATTCTATGGTGCTACCTAAGAAATCCCGCCTTTAAAATCGACGGAGTCGATTATCACGCGAGTGCCGATTTAACCGGCCAGGCCAATTATTTAGGGGCCACCATACAAGCCGACATTATCAAGCAGAAGCAAGCGACAGTGAACGGAGGTTACATCGCCGTCAACCAACAACAAAAAGGTTATGGAAAATACAGTGATCTCATGTATGACAAACTCTGTTCAGACCATCCCATCGACTTGTGCCGGTACCAGGTTCTGAATAATTTCGCTGGAAAAGCTGGATTAATTAACTCTGGAGGATCATCTGGAAAGAATGACAAAGCCCAAGCTGTCCGCACAGCTATTATCAACAAGCGTGCGGGAGGAATGGGTATGATCAGCGGAAGGAAGACATTCCAGAAGCCTATGAACGAGGGAATCGAGATGTTCCATGCGATTCAGGATGTCTATTTAAATCCCGAGATCACGGTTGCATAGGATTTCAAACGATGTTAACAAATAATCCTCTACAGAAAGCAAAAGAATTGGCCGAAAAACATCTTCCCGAAACGGTCGAATTCATTCGCATTGGGGATAAGGATATCTATCTCCTTGGAACAGCTCACCTTTCTCAAAATAGTGTGAAAGATGTTCAGCAAACAATCGAGAAGATTCGGCCCGACGCCGTATGCGTCGAGTTATGTCCTTCTCGATACAAAGCCATGACCGAAAAAGATAACTGGAAAAACATGGATATCTTTCAGGTCATCCGTAGAGGAAAAGCTTTGTTTTTGCTGGCGCAATTGATTATGTCATCCTTTTATCAAAGGTTGGGAGACCAATTGGGGATTCAGCCCGGAGCCGAAATGCTCGAGGCAATTAACATTGCCAAGGAAAACAACATTGAAATTGTTGTTGTAGATCGTCCCATTGAAATCACTTTGAAGCGCATATGGAGGAATCTCCGTTTTGGAAGCAAATTCAAAATGCTCATGCAATTGACGAAAGGGCTTTTCGAGATTGATGAAATCGACGAAGATATGATCGAAGAGATGAAACAATCAGCGCAGCTTGAAGATATGATGGAAGTCTTTGCCAAGTCGTTTCCCGAGGTCAAAAAGCGATTGATTGATGAACGTGACAGTTATTTGTCACAAAAGATCAAACATACACCCGGCAAAAAAATTGTTGCTGTTGTGGGAGCAGGCCACGTTAAGGGAATCTTACGACAAATTGAGAAAGAAATTCCTTTGGAACCTCTTGAAGAGATTCCGTTACCTTCTTCCACTGGCAAAATTCTGAAATGGTCGATTCCCTTGATGTTCATTTCGTATCCCATTATGGGATTTCTGCGTGGAGTTCCACAGGAATCAGTCGATTCCATCTCGGTGTGGTTTATGTCGCATTGGATTTTAGCAGGCTTGGGTACGGCACTGGCAATGGGTCATCCTTTTACGATTTTTATTGCAGCCTTTGCGTCACCCCTGACGAGCTTGAATCCGTTGATTGCTGCGGGATGGTTTGCAGGACTTGCACAAGCGTGGGTCAAGAAGCCGACAGTGGCAGATTTGGAAGATTTACCGCAGGCGATTAAGACCCTGTCAGGGTTTTGGAGAAATCCAGCGACACGGATTTTGTTGGTTGTCTTGATGTCAAACATCGGGAGCATGCTCGGGACACTTGTCTCGAGTGCATGGATCTTGACGCGAATTGTGTAGCCGCAGATAAACGCAGATTTTCGCAGATAGATTCCTATCTGATTCTCTATTGAACTCACATCAGTAACTTAGATCAATAATCACTTCTCCCTGAATGACTTTTGATTATAACCACTCATTTAACAAGAAATTTTTTTAAATTGACACAATTGACTGAACTCATACGGGTTAATTTACTATCCGATAACTTTAAGGATTATTATTAATAAATTTATATAAATTTTATATCCGTAACTAAAAATAGAATAAATAAGGTAATAACGGAGGATATAATGAGTATTTATAATGAATATCAAAATATGTGGATTAATGAACATATAAAGACGATTGAACTCGATTTAGAAGCCATTAAAGAGGCTAAATCTGAGGGAGACAAGGAGATTATTCCAGGGTTTGTCAGTGAAATGATATTAAATTTTAATGAAATTTTTACAAGAATTGACGATTGGAGAAATCTTGAAGTAAAAAATTTTACATCACTGAACAGTCTAAAAGACACAACAGCTAAAGTTGTGAAGCTTATGCAGGATGAAGAGATCATTGGAGATAATTCGAAGTATCTTTTTGATATGGCGGGTAATCTGTTGATGTCAATTGATACATTAAGTCAATCAAATGAACAACAAGAGGTCACGAATATTGACAAAGAGATGAACTCCAATGAAAAACAAAAATTTGATGAAGTATATCGTTTCCTAGAACTTAATGACGCTTTTCATCAAGATCCTTTCTTCAAAGGAATTTGGAAAATCAAGCTAGATTATGCCCTAGAGCGTCTTAAAAACAATCATCAAGAACCTTCTTTTAAAAATATTTATGACACGTTGGTAAACATACAGTTAGAACGTTTACCCCATGACGAAAATGACCCCTATACTGCGGAAGGGTATCTTGCAAGAGAAAAAATCATTCATGATTTAAATCATGGATTTAAAATCTTCGCATGATATCGACGCATGCTGAGCGATAAGAACTGCCAAATAGCAGATAGTGATTTAAGTAGTGATAGAGCTGATACACCTTGATACGTTCGGCTGATCCAGGAGACTCGGGAATTAGTTCATGGTAAGCACTAAAAAAGTATGAGGAAAATCCGCCAAACATCCCCGTCATACTCAAGTCAGCTTCGTGATGCCCATAATAACAGGCAGGGTCATAGACCACCGGTGTCCCATCGGCTAATGCCGCCGTGTTGCCTCCCCATAAATCCCCATGCAGCAATGAAGGTTTTACCTCTAATCCTGCAAAGAGATCTGGAAAGCGATTGAGTAACGGCTCTGCCATCTCAAGAAGGTCGGTATCAGAATACTTCTCTTCGATCATTCTGAGCTGGAACTCCAATCGATACG
Organism: Chlamydiota bacterium; assembly: GCA_011065065.1. GTDB lineage: Bacteria > Chlamydiota > Chlamydiia > Chlamydiales > SLFE01 > JAAKFL01. The sequence goes on from JAAKFL010000009.1 coordinate 11,568, forward strand.
TTCGATAGAACTCAATCCATGAAGAGGTCCATGTGTTAACCTGAGGCGTCAACCCAATCGTATTATCGTGGTCCAACCCATAGTCTTCGGGTCCAGGATGAAGGTGCATTTGAGCGAGGCCTCGCCCAAGATCCTCGTGACTTTGGGATGTGTGAGACCGTAAATCCAAAAACTCGATGATCAGAAAGGCTGTGGAATCCTTGATTCCGGACAAATAGGAGTGCGGGACGCGAACAGTTTGAGTCTTTTCCATGAGCTCCAGCCCCTTCCCCTCGGCTTCAAGCATGGAAAAATCTCTGGATGCGCTTATTTTGACAAAAAAATCACCGCGATCAGTATCATAAACTTGAAACTGGTTCAATGCGCTAGTACCGCTTCGGCGAAGTCGAACTTGTGAACATTGAAGCTTTTCTTTTAAGATGTCACTAATTAATGTTTCAGGCATGGCGATGCTCAAGTGGTTTAAATCTTCATTATTCCTTCCTCATGATAATTCCTCTATAAAAAAAACACATCGTATTCAATTTTCAGGAAAGGATGATGTGTCGTTAAAAAATTACTCCATTGAAGAGTTCGAAGAGGCCTCAGGTATGACCTATCTCTCAGGATTGGGGTTTCGAAGTGAGGGATCTTACGAACGAGTCAAGCGGCTTACTTTGAAGTCTGTGGCAGAAGGAAAAATCAGTCAAAGAGCCCATTGGTTTGGAAGCCATTTTGCGGACTTTCTCGATAGAGGTTATGTCAATGACGTGTCGATCCGCTGGGTCGATGAAAAAATGAATTATGGACTTTTTGCCGAAAAGGATATCAAACGGCATGCGTATCTCGGAGAATACACAGGTCTTGTCAAGCCCTGCACGATTTTCACAGGTGATGTGAATGAATACTGTTTTCGATACCCACTTTATCACAGATTTTTTATCGTTTATACGATTGATGCGAAAATGCATGGAAATGAAATAAGCTTTATCAACCACTGCAATTCTCCCAACTGCGAAGCTGTCGTGGTGTATCACAATGACCTCTTTCACATGTGCTTGCGAGCGATTGATGAGATTAAAGAAGGCGACCAGTTATTTTTTGATTACGGAAATGAAAAATGGAGAAATTTCAAGTCGTGAATTTCGAATTCTTGGAAGTAGCCACACAAGCTGCGTTGGAAGGTGGAGAGGTCCTCAAAAAATATTGGGGCCATCTGTCCCATGTCCGTGAAAAAAGCATAGAAGGGGATCTCGTCACAGAAGCTGATCAAGAATCAGAAGATGTCATCATCGATCTCCTATCAAAAAATTTTCCATCTCACAAAATACTTTCAGAAGAATCTGGAATCCACGAGGCCAAAAACCAAGATTACCTTTGGGTGATCGACCCCTTAGATGGAACCACCAATTATACGCACCAATTTCCCATGGTCGCTGTTTCCATTGCCCTTTTTTATCAAGATAAGCCTTTAATCGGAGTCGTCTACAATCCCATCTTAAACGAACTTTTCCAGGGAGTTAAAGGACAAGGGGCGACTCTCAACCAAGAGTTCATTCATGTCTCAACAGTTTCTCAATTGAAAAAGAGTCTCTTGGCAACAGGGTTTGCCTATGATCGTCGAGAAACTAAGGACAATAATTATGCTGAGTTCTGTCACCTCACAAATAGTTGTCAGGGAGTTCGTCGGGCAGGATCAGCGGCGCTGGATCTTTCTTATGTCGCCTGTGGTCGCTTGGATGGACACTGGGAGATTGGGCTCAGACCGTGGGATGTTGCGGCGGGGGCGTTGTTGGTTGAAGAGGCGGGAGGCAAAGTGAGTGGTTTCGACACACAAGAGTTGGATATTTATGCTAGAGTGATTTTAGCCACGAATGGGGAGATCCACGAGCAAATTCGTGCTGAGCTTCATCAAGTCCGAAGTCGATAAATTTAACCGCGAAGATCGCGAAGACCGCGAAGATGCGCGAAGATTGGAAAATTTATGGTGACTTTACGATAAATGTGTTAGATAAGAGAATTTGGCATTAGTCTGCTTCTTCGCGCATCTTCGCGGTCTTCGCGATCTTCGCGGTTAAATTTTAAAGACACTTCTGTGCTAATTTGCGTCAACAACAGCTCTGACCAAACGGATCTCATCATAAGTCACCTCATCCGGCAAAACCTCCTTCACCGGTGACAATTTTTCAGATCCCACCTTCTTCAAAGCTTTGACAATTAGCTCTTGCTTGTCTTTTTCCACATAGCGATCAATATTCAACGAAAACCCTTCCGTCGCAAGAATCAAAAAGTGGTTGATAATGGTCCCTGGAGTCATTTGACGCCGTTTCGCTATCTCATCAATCGCCAACCCCTCTTGAATCATTTTTTTTGTAATATGATGTGTTTTGACTTTCGGTTTTGGGGTGTTATTAATGATTAAATCAAGAAACCGCTCTCCATACTTATCCAACTTAACTGGTCCCACACCATTGATCAACATAAAATCTTCATCGTGAATCGGCTCTTGTTCGGCAAGCTCTAACAACGTCCGATCGCTAAAGATGGCATAAGGAGGGACGTTTTCTTCCCGGGCAATTTCTAACCTAAGCAAACGAAGTTTTTCAAATAAACTTTCTGGCTGACGGAATCGTCGTTGTTGATACGAAACTTTTTCATGTCCTTTACGGAACTGAATGGTCTCGTTTCCGCTGATGGCTTGTTGAGATTTTTCGGTCCATTTGAGAATGGGATAATCCCCTTCACTCCGTTCTAAATAACCCATCGACAACAACTGATCAATGTAACTGCGGACTTCTCTTTCTGTGTTTTGTGAAAGAATCCCGTAAGTCGATAGCTTGTCATGCTGTCTTTTGAGAACATTGGCGTTGTTAGTACCACGCAGGACATCCACAACGTGCTTGATGCCAAATCGCTGCTGGAGCCGATAGACGCATGACAGAATTTTTTGTGTGATTTCTGTTCCGTCAATTTTTTCTCCGTCATTCAAACAGTTGTCGCATGAGTCACAAGAAGACTTGTTGTAGATTTCTCCGAAGTATCCAAGGAGTCCTCTTCTCCGGCAAGTATACGATGTGCAAAGATTATAAATCAGTTGCACGCGCTTGTGAGCCATCTTCCGTTCAAATTCATCTTCAATCTTATCGGCAAAAAACTTGTTCAGAATGATATCCTTGCCGGAATGGAGCAAAAGACATTCACTGGGGAGACCATCTCTTCCAGCACGTCCAATTTCTTGATAATATTGTTCGATGGACTTCGGCATGTCCAAGTGAATGATAAAGCGAATGTCCGGCTTGTGAATTCCCATCCCAAAGGCAACCGTCGCCACCATCAGCTGAAGCTTATCATGAACAAAATTCTGTTGGAACGTGGAACGATCATTGTCACTCATTCCGGCATGATACCGACCCACCTGATAACCACGTGATTGCAATGATAAGAAAGTTTCATCGACTCCCTTTCGCGTCCCAGCATAGATAATCCCCGATTCATTCGGATGTTTCTCAAGAAAGTCTAAAATTTGCCTTTCGGAGTTGGTTTTCGTAGTCATACGAATTGTGAGGTTCGGACGGTCAAAACTCCCTTTTAATACCCAAGCATCAGGAATGGTCAGCTGCTTTAAAATATCCCCTTGCACTTGCAATGTCGCAGTCGCAGTGAGGGCGATGACGGGGTTCTTAGGAAACCGTTCTTTGAGTAATGATAGTTTTCGGTATTCAGGTCTAAAGGAATGGCCCCACTGTGAAATACAATGAGCTTCATCAATGGCGAAAAATGAAATTTTTGTTGACTTGAGTCTTTCAAGAAAACTTTCATCAGCCAACCTTTCTGGAGCGACAAAAATGATGCGGTAGGTGTTGAGGTGACTGAGAATTTGATGCATGCCCTGAGGAGACAGGCTACTGTTAATAAAACCTGCTTCAATCCCATTTTTATTAAGACTCACCACTTGATCTTGCATGAGTGAGATCAGCGGAGAAACCACCACGGCGGTGCCCTCTATGATCATTGCCGGCAGCTGATAGCATAGAGACTTTCCGGCTCCAGTGGGCAATATGGCCAAAACATCCTTTCCCTCGAGGAGCTGTGAAATAATATCTTTCTGATGAGCTCGAAATTCGTTATATCCGAAATGTTTCTTGAGTTGTTCTTCTAAATTCATGAAATAACTTTAATTAAAATGCCTGGTTCCTGTTCTTCAAATCCAAATGTCCTCATTTCCTCTTTTACAGAAGAAATCTCGGTATGCATGATCACTTTTTGAAATCCCTCTTTAATCAGATGACCTTCATTGGAACAATAGAGGTATTTGTCCGTCCTGTCATCGCGATATTCCGGAATCACATAGTCTACAAGGATTTCAACCACTCCCTGTTCAATTTTTCGATAGGAAAACATCCCCACTGGCTCCAGCTCATGCATAAAAAAGAGAACCGTAGTGCGCTCAAACTGGAGTGACTCTTGAATATTAGGAAATCTTCGCGTCAAATCTTGATTGTGGGTTTCGGTAAAACGGTAAATCAGATCGGGAAAAGTTTGTTTCGCGTTGAGGAGCGAGAATTCTCGCTTCACGTCTCTTGATATAAACAGATAGTAGGCGGTGACAATGCCGATGAGAGCATTAGCCACGACAACAGGCCAAGCCTGGACAAGAGTCCCGTAGATCACGAAGGTAAGACATCCTCCGATCATCAGCCACCGAATTTTTTTCACATTGGACTGCATCATTGAAAGCACAACGAACACAGGGGCCAGATACCCGATAAGTTCTTGCCAACTGATAAAATTATCTAACATAAAAATCCTTGTTTCTTGAGTGATTAGAATAAAGGAAATTTTCGTATTCTGCAAATATTATGGTTTGTGTAAGATGAACTTTCTTGAAACTGAAAATGGAGGATTATGATGACAAGTAAAATTGACCTTGAGGCAGTTAACATCCCAACAACAGAAGCAACAGAAGCGAAACATATCACAAAACTTGAAATCGCCTCTAAAACGAAAGATTTTGTCATAGATCGAGTTTTACCAGTCGATGATGATCGAGATTGTAGTTGCTGTGGCATTGTTGCAGTTGATTTGACTGTTACCAGTTCAAGTGAAGATGATCAAGACGAATTCGATGTCTATTGTTGTGGTGAAAAAGTCTATAAATCTAGTGGATGTGCTTCTTTCCTGACTTTTTGTGGTTTATCAACGTGTATCCCTTGCTTATGTCCTTGCGCTGCATTTTGGGGATTTAATAGATCCTTCCGACTCTGTTAATAATTTCACCAGTTCTTGGAGTGCGCAGGCTTGCCCTTACAATTCTACACATCTTTTTCTTGAGATAATGTGAATCGAATTCAGGCCCCAGTCGGGGCCTTCAGTGGTTAGCCCCGCCTGTAGGCGACGAGCCCTGCGAGGCGCCGGAACGTGGGGTACAATGTTAAATAAAATATAAAGCCCCGGCAGGGGCGACAGGAGATTGCGAGACGTTCCTGCCGCCCCTGCCGGGGCGGAATGTTTATTTGTATTCCAGCACCCCACGTTCCGGCGCCTCGCAAAGCTCGTCGCCTACACGCGGGGCTAACCACTGAGGGCCCCGACTGGGGCCTAAATGAGTATCTGTCAATTAAAAAGATACGTAGAATTGCATGAGCTTGCCTGCACACTCCAAAATTGCCTTAATTAAAAAAATCTATATACTCGCGATCAAAAGTGAGGGGATCATGCTATCATTCAGAGAACAATTTTTTACAGCAGATGACGTAATCAAAAAAATCGACGCCACACGCAGAACTCTCCCCTACTCCCACCGCTATGTCAATGTCGGTTTCATCGGTCCCAACAATCCTGAATATTTTTCATCAGAGATGCAAGACATTTGTCTCGCATTAGGAAAACGACTGACTAAAGAAAGGGTGATGTTCATTTCAAGACCCTGGTCCTGCTCAGGGCGTGTCATTTCTCAAAGCTTTGGAGCAAAACAAATCAACCGAGAACTTAACTTTCTCCTCATTTGTGATAAAGTGAACCGCGTCAAAAAGCGCTTTGATTGGTGGGGTGATTCTATGATCGTAGGTGAATCTCTCGAAGATTGCCAAGAAACACTCCTGAAAGTTGCCAACATCTATATCAAAATGGGATACGACGATGAAACAACCGAAGTGGCAAACAAAGCCTTTGAACGAGGCGCCTCAATTATTCCTATACCTAGAGGAGAAACCACTCCCCATGATGAAAAGTTCTTCAAAAAGCTCCCGCTGACAATCTCTCAAAAAAATATCCTCACAAACAAACGCAGCTCTCCTAAAGATATCTCCAGAACTGTGATTCAATTGGTTAAGAAGTTAAAAATGTAACAGTTGGTCATTTATCCCCCATATTTGTTATGAGTGAATTATTCATTAACATGAGGTTATCGCATGACCCAGACGGTTGAAGCTCAGGCTAAAGGACATACGGATGATATCCCAGGCCTTTTTGACAAATTAAAATCAGGAGCTGGAGGCTTATCCTCCGCTGAAACCAAAAAACGGCTCGAACAATACGGTCCAAATGCCCTGGTGGAAAAGAAAGCCAACCCCATTCTGAAATTTTTGACCTATTTCTGGGGGCCCATTCCGTGGATGATTGAGATAGCCGCTGTTCTGTCGGTTATCTCTGGAGACTGGGTCGATTTTGCGATCATCATGACGCTACTTCTCTTCAACTCCGTCGTCGGCTTTTGGCAAGAATTCCAGGCGGGGAACGCCGTTGAGGCTCTCAAGAAAAAATTGGCGAGCAAAAGCCGTGTCCTTCGGGATGGCGCATGGAAAGTGGTAGATGCCTCGGAGTTAGTACCCGGTGATGTGATTCGGATTCGATTAGGAGATATCATCCCTGCCGACGTGACCTTGATTGATGGAGAGTATTTGTCCATCGACCAATCGGCCATGACGGGTGAATCGCTTCCTGTCACCAAAAAAATCGGAGATAGCGCTTATTCGGGCTCTGTGGCCAAACAAGGGGAAATGATTGGCGTGGTGACAGAAACAGGAGCCAACACATTTTTTGGAAAAACTACTGAACTGGTGATGAGTGCGAAGTCTGTGTCCCATTTTCAAAAAGCGGTCATTCAAATTGGAGATTTCTTGATCTATATCAGCCTGGCTCTGATTACAATTCTGATCATTGTCCAGCTGGAACGTGGAGATAGTTTCTTATCTTTGATCCAGTTTGCGTTAATCTTAGCGGTGGCATCAATTCCCGTGGCACTACCCGCGGTCCTTTCGGTCACCATGGCGGCAGGAGCTCTTTTGCTTTCTAAGAAAAAAGCGATTGTGACACGTCTGGATTCTATCGAAGAAATGGCGGGAATGGATATTTTATGTTCCGATAAAACGGGAACGCTCACGCAAAACAAGCTTGTTCTCCAAACCCCCGTCCCGATTGCAAATGTCGACACACAAGAGCTGATTCTAACGGCAGCTCTGGCCTCAAAAGAAGAAAATCAAGACCCCATCGACCTCGCAGTGATCCATGGGTTGGATGACAAGCAAGTGATGAATGCGTACGAACAAACCAAATTTGTCCCCTTTGATCCTGTCAGTAAGCGAACTGAAGCGACTATTAAATCTCAAAAGTCCACTTTTAGGGTCACAAAGGGAGCTCCCCAAGTGATCCTCAAACTTTGCAATCCCAATAAGGAGCTCGCTGACAAAGTCCAAGGCTCTGTCCAAGATTTCGCTTCCAAAGGGTATCGAACTCTGGGAGTCGCCAGATCTGAAGATGGAAAGAACTGGGAATTTTTAGGACTGTTGCCCATGGCTGATCCTCTCCGCGTCGATTCCGTTGAAACTGTCAAAGAGGCAGGTAAACATGGCATTGGAGTGAAGATGGTGACCGGAGATAACATCGCCATCGCCAAGGAGATTGCGGGGCAACTTCATCTGGGGCAAGATATCTACCCTGCCAGCGATCTCATTGGTGAAAAGGGAGAGATGACAGCGGATGCAGCTGAGAAAATAGAGGCAGCAAATGGATTTGCGGAAGTCTTCCCGGAACATAAGTTTGGCATCGTTCAAGCTCTCCAGAAAAAAGACCACATCGTAGGGATGACGGGAGATGGTGTCAACGACTCCCCTGCTCTCAAACAGGCCAATGTGGGCATTGCGGTTAGTGGAGCCACGGAAGCCGCACAGGCAGCAGCATCCCTGGTATTGACGCTTCCAGGTCTCTCTGTCATCATCCACGCTATTGAAGAGGCACGTCGCATTTTCGAACGGATGAATAGTTATGCGATTTATCGCATCGTCGAAACCATTCGGATTATGTTCTTCATAGTTTTAACAATGCTTGCCTACAACATCTATCCCATTACTGCAGTGATGATCATCTTATTAGCGCTCATGAATGATCTCCCGATCATGACCATTGCGTACGATAACACCTACTTGGATCCCAAACCAGTGCGGTGGAAAATGGGAAAAGTGCTCACCATCGCAACAATACTGGGAATTATTGGAGTCTTCGAAACGTTTTTTTTATTTGTTTTTGCTAAGTCATTTGTTGGAATTGCACAGGAGCAACTTCAGACACTCATCTTCTTAAAGCTTGTTGTCGCGGGACACTTGACCCTATTTGTCACGCGGAGTAAAAAAGCCTTCTTTATGAGACCATTCCCTGCTCCCATTTTGCTGGGTGCCATTTTGACCACACAATGTCTAGCAGCATTGATAGCGGGTCTAGGAATTTTCGTGACAGCCATTCCATGGATCTGGATCGTGTATGTTTGGATGTACTGTATTGTTTGGATCTTTATTGAGGATGGGGCAAAACTCTTAATTTATCGCCATTTTGACCGAGAACCAAAAAAGAGGTTTTTCGCGAGGTTTTATCGTGGACATTCCTCATAATTCAGAATTCAGAAAGCGGTACTTATTCTGGTAATAAATAGCCTGTTCTTCATCCACATAATCAGTCTCACCTGATCTATAAAAATCGATTAGAAATCGACAGGCATCAGCATGATTCAATTCAACAGCTTTTTTAAACCAAAAGACCGCCCTTGATTTATCCATTGGAAAACCGCAAATGCCTTCTAGAAAACAAAATGCCAAATCAAATCGATGCCGACTAGAGATCTCATCATCTGAAATTTTAAGGCTAGAAGCTAAACCTAAACGACAATATTTGTTAACCTCACTCTTTTCACTCAACTTGATCCTTTCAGCACTAATATTATAAGTTGGCTCAATTTCAATAAAGTTCATCTCAACAATTTTGCTTCGGGTATATGGAGATATTTTGCGCTCAAACTCAACATAAGATCTCAGCAATGAATAGGCATCATAAGGCTTAACATCACCATCCTTATCTTTTGCGACTATCAGAAAGTAAGGTAATCCGCTTGCATGTGACTCAGTAATCAAATTTCGAAATGTTTCATTTGTAAAACATTCCTCTGAATCCAAGTCCAATTCGGTCATGCCTGAAACGGCTTTATCTAATGCCGAAGTTGTCGATTCAGAAACCGACGCAAAGCTTATTTCTCTAAGCTTCTCATGACACAACATCCAAACGGGCAAGTCAATACGATAATCATCCGAAAATACAATTTTTTGTACACTAGATAAACTCATGATCTTTCCCTGTGCTTTCATGACATAAGAAGAGTATTTTTTGGAAATCACAAGTTCCGGATTTAGAGCATCAAGAAAGTAATTCATTATCGCTCTTCTAGTCTGAGGAATCTCAGTAAATGGGGTAATTTCAAATAGCCTTTCCGGTAAAGAATCTTCTGATTCAGGCTCTATGGCTTTCAGCTCATGATTATCACCCACCGTAAAACAGGGTAACGCAAAAAAAGTGATTTTTACGACCTGATCTTCAAGATTCTTCAAGTTATCATCAATCACCCATTGCCAACACGTTGAAGCTTTTTCCCATCGTTCCTGGCTATCTTTTGTTTGAACCAAAGCTAAGACACATGCAGGTAAGAAGTATTCTTGACATTTTTGTATTTCCCCAGGGAAATGACCCCTTGAATAATAGGTAGATGAAGTAATCACATGAGCTCCTAAAAAATAACAACTAGCTACAAGTCTATCATATTAAGAAATTTACGAAAATAGAATAATTGCATTAAATCAAGAAGTAAACCAATATTTTTAATGCATTTTCTAAAAAAAACTGAGATTTAATCATTTTCACAAATTTCAAGCCTTTAATTATAATTTTTACATAAAATTGTTAAGTTTTTCTATAAATTCCTTAAATAAACCAAAAAATGTTAGTAAAGTTAATTAAAACAAATTTTATGTTATAATACTAAATATAATACTAATTAAAAATTGTTAATTAAATTTAGGTAAAAATCATGGAAAAAAGTGATTCATTACCATTTAATGTCGTCGAGCGGCTACAGAGTCGTCTAAATGAACTATTTCCTGATGAAGGTCCATCTGAAGGTCCATCTTATGAAACTGGGGAATTACAGCATAAAATTTATCAATTAGCCGGAAACATTATCGACATCAGCGATGAATTACATAGTTTAAATGTTAAATATAATCCTGATTTGAATCATCAAGTACTTGATTTAGTTGAACGTGTAGAAAATCTGTTATTGCCAGAGGAAGGTGAAATTCTTGTTAGAAATGCTCTATCAATAATAGATGAAGTCAGAGAAGATTTACTCGATACAACTAGTTCTAGTGAAGAAACGGTCTATGAAGCTGGCGAAACTGGCTCTCCGAGACAAGAAGCAGAGAAATTATCACCCCCCCACAAAAAATTAAAGAAAAGTCTCCCTGAGACCCCTAAACGAAAAACTGAGGTAAGTCAAGAAAACTTCTTATCTAAAAAGCGAAAAACAGCTGGGAAAGGAAAACCCTTTGCACTTCAGGAAGAAGAAGAGTTGGAAACCGTGCTTGATGTTCAACCTATAACGGAAGAGGAAAGCGAAAAAATCAAGAGTAGAATCGAGACAGGAGCAGTATTTGTAAAAGTCGAGAAGGAGGGCCTTGCCGATGAATTGGGAAATGCTTTGAATACTTTCCTTAGTGATTTGGCATTATCCGAATATGACTACTCGACAAGTATGGAGCAATTATTCGAGATTTATGCACGGGAAAAAGACATCGATAAAGAGAGCTTTAAACAACTACTCAGTGATGAACCAAGTCTCCGGTTTAAAAAATGGATTAAATCAAATCTCTACCAAGTTTTGTATGAGAATCTTTTAAAGAAAATACAAAATTACAAAGGAAAAGATAAAGATTTATTATCTCTAAAATCTGAAATAAAAAAAATAGGAATCGATCATGATGATTTGATCGGAAAGATAAAAAATTATAAGGGTAAAGATAAATATTTCAAAAATGTAAAAAATCTGCTTAATAATTTTGATAAGTATAAAGAGATCAAAAGCAAATTGTTAGAAAAATTAGAACCCATGAGCCCTGAAGAATTATGGCAATTCGGAATTTCATATGATATACCAGCTGAGGAAATGGGTTTTAAAGACGAAAGTCTGATAAGTGAGTATAATCAAGTTAAATCCGAAATTAGAGAAGAATTGAGAACCGCTGTATATGAACAATTTCAAAATAGCCTTAGTGATATTGTTAATTCACAAGTAGAAAAAAAATACCCTGTTGATATTCGCCCAGAGTTATTCGTAAAAATCAAAGAAAGCTTTTCTAAACAAAAATTTACAATCAATGAAATAGGAACTCCTGATGACTTAAAGAAATTTATGGAAACAGATAAAGAAAGCGAATACGAGGAATTCTGTAAATATTTTTTAGAAAATTTCCAAGAAATACTAACTCCTGAAAAAATAAACAGCTTTTTGATTGGTATTGATAATTTGTATTCAGATTACATCCTACCAAGAAAGATAGAACTAAGCCTCAGCATATGCTCCAGGAAATTGAAAGCATGTAATAGAAAAGAAGGAAAATTAAACACCAGTTCAAAGAAAATCAGAGAACAAATTTTTGATGAAAGCGAAAAAGAATTCAAAAAGATATTGTCAGAAAACTTTGAAGATTCAGAACATGTAAATGAAATTCTATCAGATCTGAAAAAGTCAAATTCAAAAAATAAAATAGACGATTTTGTCGGCTTATTAAAATATTATAAAGAAGATTGCAATAACCTTGAAGATCTAAAAAAATCCCTTTCACTTATTTCAAACAAAGTAATTGAAAGTATAGAAGATAATGAAGATGCAATCAAAATGAAACAGGAATTTGATATAAATAAAGAAGAGAAAGCTCAATGGGAAAACTACCAAGGAGAGATGAATGAAGTAAGTAATGGGTTAAAAGAAAAATACGAAAGAGGTAGAGAGGATCATAAAGAATTATTGGAAAATAGAGAAAAAAGAAAAGAAATCTTGAACCAGAAAAAAACAATTCAAAAAGATAAAGACAAATTGGGATCTGAAATAAGAAAGTTAAGAAATAAATTAAAACAGTTAGAGTTAAAAGAATATAAAAGAAAACCAAATGAAGATGAAATAGAATCTCGATTTAATGAAAAAATAAAAGAGCTTGAGGAAAATTATAAAATAGACGAAGAATATGAAACGTTAAATGATAATATTGAAAAATTAATAAAAGCAGAAGGAGATTTTCATAATTTAAGAAAGCAAGAAATTGCAAACCAAAAGATATTGGATACAATCGATAGCGCAAAATCTGGGATTGAAAAAACAGCTGAAGAATTGATTATGGAGAAGATTGAAAAACTCATATTATCTCAGTTTAGTGAAGAGATCGAAACTGATCATAAAAAAAATAAGTTGGAATATAAGTCTAAAGTTGCCCGTTCTCTAAAGAGATTAAACGAACATAAAGAAACCATAATGGATCTTCTATTTGAAAGAATTTCCATAGCAAAGGATGAGAAAATTGCTTTCCATCTCTATCTTATTGAAAAAACAGGTTATGCCACAACTTCCGAAAAAGAACAGGCTAAAAAATTTAGACACAATATTAGTGATACTATTAATGATATGATTACCCCGCTAATCCAAGACAACAGAAAAAAATGTTTACTCGAAATAACAAAAACCCTACCTGAACTATCAATAGAATCATTTCAAAGGGGAGATACCGAAAGTAAACCATTTGCCCATTGGTTTGTTCAAGAAACAAAGCAACACATCTATCAACGTTTTCTAAAATTGCCGATGATCTATGCCGATTTCACGAATTCTTTGATGACACTAAGGGATAAACTGAATGATAGAGATGAAGAAAGAAAACTTGGAGATGACTTATTTAAAATCGGAGTCAATATCATAACTGATAATATCTCACATAATGAAATGCTTCCTCCCGGCACAACAAAAAGATACAGGAAATATACAGGGAAATCACCGATTAAAAAACACACGAATGTTGAAGAAAGATCCAAGATGATGAGAAAACATAGTTTTACTCTCCACAAAGAAATTCGTGGACTCACAAGAGGAGAACATTATCTGAAATGGGATCAAGCTCATACTTTTCCAGCTCCGGTTATTTTGTCAGCCTATAAACATGAAATTAACGCGGCAATCATAGATGTATTAGGCTTGGAAAAATCGAAAGATTTAGAAGCTAAATTGATGCAAGTTGCACTGAAAACTAAATATATTTCGAAAAAAACATTTCAAACAGTCATCACTCAACGTAATCTTGATAAAGGAGGTCAAATTGGGGAGCAAATATTTAAAGATCTACAAATGGTCCTCAAGGAATTGAAAGCTGAAGGTGAATCCGATGTAAAAGACTCCATTGTCATCAGCATGGCTTTAAATGGATTAATACATTTTTACTTAAGAACTCTTTCTGAAACTGAATATGTTCCTGCATATGTTAA
>JAAKFL010000090.1 GCA_011065065.1 Chlamydiota bacterium
AAAATTCTACATTAAAACAACTTGATTTAAGCAGGTCAAGTATTTGTTTGGAAGCATTCGAAGCTATCGCTTTAGCTTTAACTCGAAACAAAACATTGGAAAACCTGATTCTAAAAAATGTCCGATTTTTCCCCAAAAAATCCATAGCGATGGCAAACGCCATTATCAGGAACCAATCGCTTAAGAGACTTGATCTATCAGGTCATCAGGAAAAATATTTATTTTTTTCAATCCGTAGAGCGCATAGCATACATCAGTTGTTAAGGAAACGAAGACTTAAACTCGTAGAGCGGGACATGTCATGTTTGAACCTTGTTAAACTTCACGCTCAATTAACCGACCCAAATCACGAGCTTGACCCATCACTTTTCACAACAGGTGATCGAAACAAATTGGAAATTATTTATTAATGACTGAGTCCTGGAAGGACGGCATATTATGTCCTCGATCATTTGAGCCTTAATATGCCGTCCTTCCAGGACTCTGAATTGTCGTCGCCACTTTACCTAGGGTTCCGCTCCGCTTCACCCTAGGCTGTCAGATGTCGTCCTTCCAGGACTGTTACAATTTAAAGCGATCTACTTTTTGACATCAGCTTTTGTGATATGCTCTGTCTCTTGATGACCCGCACCCACATAAGCCACTTTACAACCATCTTTATTTTTCGACTGAACAGAAACGCCTGGTGATTTCAAGGCGCACAGTGATGTCATACATAGAAGTGACACCGCAAATAAAGTAATGCTAATTTTCATCATGTCCATCTCTTTGTTTCGAGTAATTTAAAATTTTAATATACTAGTCATGCGAATAATTGTAAATAGCGAAATGGACCGAGGAAATCGCATGAAGAAATTTCTTAACGTTTACCAACCACTTTCCTTAAAAAAAGCATCCTGTATATCCTTATTATCCTGCCTATCCTGTTATTTTTTCGGACGTATGGACTTAAATTATGCTTCGGATTCTTCAAGCTCAGCTACTTGTGCGTTATAGTACTGAAGCTCGTCCAGCTCGCCTTCTTGCTTGGCTATAGTGACCGCCACGACAGCGTCACCCATGCTGTTGACAACAGCGGAAATCATTTCGCGAATCCGGTCAATTCCCAGCAACAAGCCAATCCCCTCGATGGGAAGCCCCGCTGACGAAAGTACCGCCGATAACATCAAAATCCCCGAACCCGGGATCCCCGCAGCTCCTACAGCTGAAAGAACTGCTGTAATCACAACCGTAATGATCGATAAGAAGTCCAGGTGGATGCCGTAAGCGTTTGAAATAAAGATGGCTGCCATTCCTTGGAAAATGGCGGCACCCGCCATGTTGATGGTCGAACCAAGTGGCATAACAAAACTTGAAATGTTCTTGGAAACTCCTAAATTTTCCTGAACACATTGCATCGAAACCGGCAGTGTTGCCGAACTACTACAAGTTCCAAAGGCCACTGTCATCGCTTCCCACATCCCCTTAAAGAATGGGCCAGGACTTAATCTGGCTACAAAGACCAAGATAAAGCCAAAGACAAGGAATAACTGAATCAGACAGGCTGCATAGTAAATCGACAGAAACTTCGCGAGAGATAATAAGACACTCATTTCAAAACGACCCGCCACCCAAGCCATAATCGCGAAGACTCCGATCGGAGAAAACTCCATGACAATCGATGTGAGAGAATACATCACTTCTGAAATGGACTCCATGATATCTAATAACGGCCTTCCCCTTTCTCCTGCAAAGTTAATCGCGACACCTAAGAAAAGAGCAAAAACAATGACTTGCAAAATGTTATTGTTGGTTACCAAAGATGCAAATGGGTTAGTCGGAATGAGATTGGAAAATATTTGCGCAATTCCCATGGGCTCCACTTGGGCAATGGGCTGCCCTGCAGTGATTTCAATTCCACTTCCTACATTGAAGAGATATGCAAATGATAATCCTAAAACAATACTCACTATCGTTGTAACCAGATAAAGACCCAGCGTCTTCAAGCCAACGCGGCCCAACTTTTTCGGGTCATGAATGCTGGTGATTCCCACTGTCATGGAGGCCAATACAAGAGGAACAATGATCATTCCAATGAGTTTTAAGAACACTTCGCCGACAGGGTAGAGCATCTCGGCTTTAGGTCCAATGACCCAGCCGCTTATCAATCCCAAAAACATGGCGATTATGATCTTAACCCATAGTTTCATTCTTAAACCTCACTTCCTTCAAGTTCGGGAATTCCTTGGTTATAACACAACTCATCTAACTCCCCTTCTTGTTTTGCCAGCGTCACCGCGACAACAGCATCTCCCATCACATTAAGAACTGTTCCAATCATGTCTCGCAAGCGGTCAACCGCCGCCAACATAAACAATCCTTCATAGGGCAATCCAACGGATGTTAACACAACCGATAACATAATAAAACCCTGACCCGGAATTCCCGCTGTTCCTACCGCAGACAACGTTGCTGTAATGACAATGATCAGTACTGAATAAAAATCGAGATGAATGTCGTACACCTGTGCCACAAAAATCGCCGCCATCCCCTGAAATAACGCTGTTCCGTTCATATTGATCGTCGAACCCAATGGGAGAACAAACCCCGTAATATTCTGCGAGACACCTAAATTTTCCTGAATACATTTCATCGAAACCGGTAAACTGGCAGAACTACTTCCTGTACTAAAGGCCACCACAATCGCCGACCACATCCCCTTCATAAATTTCATGGGGTCAAGACGTGCGATAAATCGTAAGATTCCAAAGAAGATGATCCCCACAAACAAAATACAGGCGACGTAGTAAATCAAGACAAACTTCGCCAATTTTAACAATGATTCAATTCCTAATGTCCCAGTGACCCAAGCCATAATTCCAAAAACACCAACAGGAGCAAACTTCATCACAATTCCTGTTAACTGAAACATCACATCTGCTAACGATTCAATTGCCTCCTTTACAGGGCGCCCTTTTTCTCCGGACATATTGATCGCCACACCTAAAAAGATGGAGAAGACGATAATCTGTAAAGCATTCCCCGAAACCAAAGCAGCAAACGGATTCGAAGGGACAATGGAAACGAAAATTTCAGAAAAGCTTTGGGGTTCCGTAATCGTAATGGGTGTGTTGGCCATTTCCTCTGAAAATCCAACTCCCGGTTCAAAATAAGTCGCAAAGGCAATCCCGACAAAAATACTGATAATTGTCGTACAGAAATAAAAGAAGAGTGTTTTGGATCCCAGTCGCCCCAGCTTTTTCGGATCATGGACTCCGGTCACCCCCAATGTCATCGAGGCAAAAATCAACAAAACGACAAGCATCCGGACTAATTCAAGGAAAACGGTTCCAAGAGGGAGCAGCAACTTCGCATCAAGTCCCGTCAGCCGCATGATCACTCCCACAATCATCCCAGCTATCATCGCGATAATAATTTGTAACCAAAGTTTCATTTCGTAATGACTCTCTCTTTTATTTTCTCCATTAGGCTCTCCCATTCAGAAGATCCTGATAATAACTTTAACCGTATGTTCACGCTCACAATGGGCAAAGCACACTCGAAATCGTCTTTTAGCTTCACCAGATCTTTTTCCGTACACACCAAGTACTCGGCGCCCATTTGCTGACATCGTTCAGCAAATTTTCGGAGCGTTTTGTCTGTGGGCAGGATATGGTCAGAGGTGCAGAGCTCTGACACAACAGTCACACCTTGCTCCTCAACCAACGACCGAAACCTCTTCGGATTCGCAATCCCGCAAAACAGACCCACTTTGACACCACTTAAAGAAGACACTTTCTCTCCCGCAGCATTCTCAATCGATGAGATTCGTGGAGTCGCACCTGCAATCGGAGCTTTTGTAAAGCGTCTTAACTCACCCACAACAGCTTCAAACTGTTTCTCATCCCCAACATGGTTGACAATGATCAGGTCTGCTTTCTTCAGCGCTTTGGGGCTCTCTCTCAATAACCCTCGTGGCAAAAAGTATCCCTTTCCAAAGGGATCCAATCCATCCACAACAATGATTTCAAAATCTCTCGCCAAACGGCGATGCTGCATCCCATCATCCAAAAGGATAATTTCAGCTCCCTGCTGCGCAGCTAAAACAGATGCTTTCACTCGGTTCCTTCCCACGTAAACTGATGCATCTGGGGCACGGCTTGCCAAAAGGTATGGCTCATCGCCGCAATAAGAAGCGGTATATTCGGGGCCCTTTCCTCGAGAAAGAACCAACGGGGTCTCCCGCTTTTCTGCCGGACTTCGATAACCTCGCGATAAAATCGCCAGCTTGAAATCCTTCGATAACTCCTCAGCCAACTTCAAGGTCACAGGTGTCTTTCCTGTTCCCCCTGCTACAATATTCCCCACACTCACAACGACCGGAACCGGAGAATGATAACAGGCCACAAGTCCTTGATCATGAGCCCAATTTCGACAGTGAACTCCTGTCCGAAACCCATAACTCAATAGCATCAACCCACCTGCCGTAAGCCGAGGGAACAACCCCCTCTTCTTACCATCAATCACACCTAAAATGTACTTTTCCCACCGTTGCTTCATCTCCTCTCCAACTAAAATAAGGGAATACAAGGAATTAAAAATAATATTTTATAACTATTAACAAGGACTATTAAGTTGCCAATAGTATAGCATAAAAAATATTTTAAGTAAAGAGTTTACGCTCAAGCAACTCGATAATCAAATGGATGGCTGTCATGTGAGCCTCTTGTATCCGGTCTGAAGTCTTAAAACCCTCAATAATGAGCTCAAAATCGGCTTTTCCTTTCAATTTTCCCCCACATTTGCCCAAAAATGCCACAGTTTTGAGGTTTTGTGCTTGTGCCGCTGAAAGGGCCTTAATGATATTAGGCGAATTGCCACTTGTGGTCAATCCGATGAAAACGTCACCAGGGACTCCATAAGCCTCTACACCACGTGAAAAGATGTATTCGAAGCCTATATCATTCCCTGTACAAGTGATGTGACCAGGCTCAGAGAGAGCAATTGCGGGCAAAGCTTTGCGGTGATCGCGGAAAAAGCCCGTTAACTCCTCTGCAAAGTGCATCGCATCGCACAAGCTTCCTCCATTCCCCGCAATGATGACCTTATTTCCCTTTCGAAATGTATCAGCCAAAAGATTGGCCACATTCACCATAAATTCAAACGCATGGGGATTTCTTAATTTCTCAATTGCACGAACTGAATCTTCGATTCCCTCTTTCAAAAGCTCTGGCATGAACACACCTCTTGTTTTGGAAAAGCATATCGAAAGCAGGATAAAGGATAAAGCTAAAAATGAAATTTACACGAGAACAGAATAGGCATAGTCGACTGACCCGTCCTCAACACAATTAATAAAAATCGTATAGGTCATTCCATAATCGCTCAAGGCAATCACTTTTCTCCCCTCAACTAATTGACGTGAACCGTCCTGTAGCCAAATATTATTTTCTTTTTGAATCTCGAGAGTAGAACCAAAGGTTTCTTTGACAATTTCTTCGATTTTCTCACTTGATAAAGATCGGCGAATCTTAGCTCTTTTTTGGCAACAATGTTCATCAAACAGATTGATAAGAGTATTCGACGTCGTCTCGGCACCTCCAAAAGGATCGGCATTGATCGTCAACATGGCTCCGTCAATGGGGATTCCCTCTTCAAGTTGCTGAAACAAAAAAGTCTTATCTAAAGTACATTCAACAGTTCTCGAGATAAACCTGAGTGATCTTCGGGGTATATTTTTTTTGACCATTTGTGAGTGAATTTCTTCGTGGACTTGCAGGCTGAGTTTTGGGATCATAACAATCTTTCGCCATTGGTCAGGATAGACAGGATAAGAAAGATGTACAGGATCATTTTATCCTGAACATCCTGATTATCCTGTTTATCCTGTTTTCTATTCTTTGACTTCTTCCGCCTCTTCCGGAATTTCACTAAACCCAGGAATGTTCGGAATCGATTTCAAAACACTTTCCAATGCTTGAAATTCAACAAGAACGCGATCGAGGTCTGCTAAGATCATTGGCGATTCGGAAAAAGGGGGAAGCTGAGTTTCAATCATCAATTTCAATTCGCGAAAGGGGTCTGTGAGTAGTGAAATCGGAGTATTTTTATCTTCCTGAAAGGCCTCTTTGGCAATCCCCTCCATCTGCTCAATCAACCCCACTAAGAAGCCTCCGATGTTGCCCTCTCGTAACTCAGTTTGTTCCAAGGTGGTTCTAGCAACTTCGTAAAGAATAATCGAACTATTAATCGACACTTCCTTCAACTCATTTTCACGTGCCGTCCGAAAAAAGGACTCTAGAAAATGAAGCGGGAGACTGGTCAAGGTAGGATCAAAATGAGCCACGGCCATCGCTAGTTTTGACGTACTCAACACAATCTGATTGGCAAGAGGTTCAATATGATCCTCTGCTGCGATATCAAAAATCATCTTAAAACGATGAAGAAGAAACCCTAATGTATAATTAACGCTTGCCGAAACATCTTCGGTTTCTTTGCTTTTGGCTTCTAAGTAATTTTCTGCAAGGGTCTCCAATTTGGTAATAGTTTCTATGGCGAGAGGAAGGCTTCTCTGATAAACAGCTTTCATGCTGATCTCTCCCAGTCCATCAATAGTGGTACAGAGTTCTTTGAGATTTTTTTCTGAAAAATACCCTTTGCCATTTTCAAGAAATGTCTGAGTCAGTTGAAGGGGATCAGCATAACCTGTGATGCGATAAGTGAAAAGATAAATGGCATCAATGGCAAGCCCTAACCAAACCGCCCAAATGACGAAAAGCCAATCAGAACTAAACACCGCCACAAAAAATGAAAAAATTGCAAAGGTCACCCAAACTATGGTGTACAGAACAAGTTTCCAATCACGTCTGGCAAAACGAAGAGCTTGTGAAGATGTTTCAACACTGGCAGCTTGCAAGGGCAACAAGGTTAACCCTTTGATCAAAGGTGTCATCAAAAGAAATATAGCTCCCACAACCAAAGCCATGATGGGAAGAAAACCCAAAGTTGTCGAGGCTTGAAAAAACAGCGTAAAAATGACGACAAAGAATATCGAGAAAAGTGTAGCCATAACCTCATCATAAGCGATTTGGTCAGAGATGACTATAAAAATTGACGAAAAGCCCTAGGATACTGATTTTCAGAAATTTGGAATGATATCTGTTCTTTTGAAATGGGATGTTCTATTTGGAATTCACAGTGAAATAGGGCAATGCCAGTCTCCCA
>JAAKFL010000091.1 GCA_011065065.1 Chlamydiota bacterium
AGCGGAGCGGAGGCCTGGGACCATTCAAATATCATATAAAGCCCTGAAAGGGTGGCATATGCCGCGGTCAGTGTCACCCTTTCAGGGCTTTATTCTTTTGATTCGTTTTCCCAGCCCTCCGCTTCGCTACAGACTGGGCTGACAAGTGTCGGGCTTCCAGCCCTGCTGAGTTTACTCAGAAGTGCGCAGGCTTGCCTGCGCGCTCCAAGAACTGTCTTATATTAAGTGGTTTAGCGTTAAGTTGACACGATCGCCGATAGGAGGTATAGGTAAGAAAAACTTCAATTTAGGGAGGAGTTCTAAGATGGCTAATAGAGGTGCATATAATTGGGCAAAAGAAAATCACGATCTGATTCTGAGAATTGGTTTTGGGATTTTCTTGCTGATTTGGGGACTTGACCGTTTCTTCAGAGCAGAAGACTGGGCTACGGAATCTTTAATGGGTCATTTCTACGGAAACCTAGGCATGCAAGTGGTATTTGTTGCCGGGCTAGGTATCGTGCAAGTGCTCATTGCTCTTTCGTTTTTCAGCAATATTCTCGTTAAGTATAGCTCACTTCTCTTGCTTGCAATGCTGATTGTGAGCACGATTATCACAATCCAACCAATGATGAACTATTTGATTAATGGAGGAGCTCCAATCCCAGCGATTCTATTTTCTGACCACTTTCCATTGTTGGCAGGTGGATGGGCAATATTCGCTCATTCTAAATAGAATTTGTTGGATAAATCTTTGCCTGAACTAGCTGAATCTGTTCAGGCAATTTTTTTTGAGCGTCAATAATCATGTCATATCCAAAGTCCATACGACTCAAATAAAATTGATTACGTGCAGACCCCATCATGCGGTTCCCACGCGTTCTTTCTCTTTTTTCTAAATACTCTACCGGAGCTGACATTCCCACATATAGAACCGAAGTGTCTTTAAAAGCCGTCTTCCATATGTCGAAATGTTGTTGTTCGAGGGGGACATCATCAATGATGATATGAAACCCACCATTAACCAAAGTCATGACGACATCGACAAATGAGTCACAAATTCGCTGAGCAAAAGGACCGATTTGAAGATCTTGAATTGTATGCCCCTCTTGATCGGTTGATCTCTTCCATGAAAAGCCCTCCGGAGCGGGTCCACCTGCCCAGTCGTTAACTTTTGCTGGCATTAAGCCGATCATTTTATCGATGCCAATATGGAGAAAGGGATCCGCAAACAAGTTCTGAAGCGCTTCGGCAAGTGATGATTTTCCGCTACTCGATGGCCCTCCAAGATAAATCACTTGGTAGGAAGGGAAATTTCGTTTGTTCATGATAAGCAGAATAATAAATTAGCGTTTTACGAACAACATGAATACTGCTGTGCTGAGGTGGAACATTTTTTTGAATCTTTGAGCAATATTTACACGATATTTATGAATCTCTGCTATACTCGTTGAAACTTAAATGATTGATAATGGAGATAATATCACTGTGAAAAAGAGCCTATTTTCCTTAATTTTTTGTACTTTCTGCTTATTCTTTAGCCATATTGCAGCTGTAGAGTCTCCTTTAGTTGTCTATTTGACTTGGCAACAGCACCCTGAATCCACGATGACAGTTCACTGGATTTCTCCTGAGAAGGAATCCGATGATATCGTTTATTATCGTCAGAATGATAATGAGCCCTGGAAGAAGGCTGTGGGCATCCACGATCCGCTCCCAGAAGGTCGAAGTGACTTTCTGATCCATACCGTTGAAATCCTCAACCTTCAACCTGATTCCGTCTACTTCTTCAAAGTGGGGGATGAAAACAAAATCAATAAGTTTAAAACGATGCCCCGTGAAATGACTAAGCCGATCCGTTTTATTGACGGAGGAGACTTATATCACGATAGCGTTGAGATCTTGGATAAAACGAATACAACAGCGGCGAAATTTGATCCTATGTTTGCGTTTTTGGGAGGAGACATCGCCTACGCTGCCGATAAGTATGGAAGAAAACCTGAAGACTTTTCACGTTGGTTGGCATTTTTGCAGTCATGGCACAAAAATATGGTGACCTCTGATGGAAGAATGGTGCCAGTTCTCCCCGTAACCAGTAATGAAGATACAAAAGGGCGATACGACCAGACACCAAAAGAAGCCCCTTTCTTCTACGCTCTTTTTGCCATGCCAGGACAGCAAGGGTACAACGTTTTGGATTTCGGAAATTACATGACGGTGGTTCTTCTTGACTCAGGACATACTCATCCTGTTTACGGAGACCAAGCCTCTTGGCTCGAAAAAACATTAAAAATAAGAGAACATTTCCCACACAAATTTGCTGTTTACCATGTTCCGGCCTATCCCTGTGTTCGTTCCATGAATAAACAACCTGTGAGTATACATATCAGAAATCACTGGGTTCCTATTTTCGAAAAACACAATCTTAGTGTCGCCTTTGAGCATCATGATCATGCCTATAAGCGATCAGTGTTGATTCGGAATGGGAAGGAAGACCCTACAGGAGTTCTTTATCTGGGTGATGGAGGATACGGAGTGAGTAATCCGCGAAAGCCAGCCAGCCCATCTGAGCGATGGTACTTGGCTCATACAGCTCAAAAAACAAACTTTATTGTCGGAACATTATTCCCTAACGGAAATCGAAAGTTTATGGCTGTCGATCATGAAGGTGACGTTTTTGATGAATATTCAATGGAAAAATAACAAGGAGAAGTAAATATGGAACCCACAATTAATGTAAAAGAAAAATTTAAAGAACTTTATACCATTTGCGATGAGATAGAAGCAAAGGTAGAGGAATATTCAAACAAATCGTTTATAGGTAAAGCCATTTCATGGCTCAAGAATCCACAGAACAAATTAATGTCTCAGGTAGACAAAATTTATACTGAAGTCAAAAAGCTGAACGGAGAAGATGGTTTTGATGAATACCAAAAAACCTCAGTCTCTCGTGGGACTCAAAATATTTTGAATTCTTTTGAAGCAATAAGAAGTAAGATTCCAGCCGATAGCTCTCTACCCAAGTTAAATGAAAAGTTGGTAGAAGTTAGCGGAATCATTACGGAATTTGTGCCACGGCCTGAAGAAGTTGGCATTGTGACAATAGAGCCTATCAAAACGATTGAATTGATTTCCGATGCCCATGCTCAGCTTAATGAAACATATGAAAGTGATGGCTCAGGGAACATTGATTATGGCTTTGTGGATCCAGAAAGATGCTTTGCTTATGTGGCCGATGGTATGGGACACAATAAACCGGACATTAAACCAATCCAAACGCCCCTGTTTGAGGCTTTTAATGATTATTATGCTAACCGCTTAAAAAGCACAGCTCTCAGTTCAGTTGAAGAAATGAAACTATTTCTTGAAAAGCATTTGAAGGATCTAGCAAGAACAATTTATGATTCACCATTGGTAGACAGAAGTCCAGCCTTTAGTTTTGTTCAAGTGATTGAAGATTCTGGCCAAAAATATCTATTAACCGCTCAACTTGCTGATTGTATGATTCTTGTTCGGCATGCAGATGGTCGAAATGAGGCAATATATACGGGTAAAAATGAAGTCGGACTCGGTGGAAGGCCCATGTTTGGGAGGGGATTCAGTTTTCCCAATGTGAATATTCATGAAATTGAATCGGGTACTGAAGTATTTGGATTTAGTGACGGAGTAGCAGATTTCATGACACTTGATCAACTTAATTGTTTTATTGATTCGAATACTGATCGCAATTTGTTATTAGATGAATTGAAAGCTTTTATCATAGAAAGTGGAACGCAATTTGATAATGATCATGGCCTTTATGAAGATCATGGCCTTGATGAAGAGACGCTAATCAGAGAAAAAAAGAACAAGCGACGTAATCCTACGGAGGATCAGGTGTCAGCTAATGGAGAAAAGAAAGTGAAATATTGGATGTCGGGTAGTAGTGAATTTTATGATGACATTTCTTCTTTCTCATTTAAGGTCAGTTAACTTAGAAGAAAAAAACTGTGATGATTTCACAGAATAGAACAATAACAAGGAGAAAAAACATGGAACCCACAATTGATGTTAAGGGTAAATTCAAAGAGCTTTATGCCACTTGTGATGAGATGAAGGCAAGTGTTGAGGGTTATTTTATTGAGGCCAATTTAAACCCATCGGCTATAGGCAGAGCTATTTTATGGTTTAGGAATCCACAGAACAAATTAATCATTCAGGTAGACCGAATTTGCACTGAAGTCTTAAGGCTGAATGAAGAACATGGTTATAGTGAAGATCAAAAAACCTTTGTTTTTCGTGGCACTCATAACATTTTAAATTCATTTGCTGAAATTTACAGTTTGATTTACGAAGGAAGCCCTTTGTCAAAATTAAGTGATAAATTGAAAGAAGTGACAAACGTCATTTCTCAAGCGGTGACGCCAGCAGAAGAGGTTGAATTAGTTACACTAGAACCTATTAACACAAGCGGTTTGATTTCCGATACCCATTTTGGGCTTGATCAAACTTATGAAAGTGATGGTTCAGGCAACATTGATTATAGCCATGTCAATTCTGACTCAGCATTTGCGTTTGTTGCCGATGGGGCTGGACATAATCGTTCCGATGTTAAAGTCGCTCAAACACCAATATTTGAACAGTTTTGTCTATCATATCCAAAGCGTTTATCAGATACTGGCCTTGGTTCATTAGAAGAGGCAAGAGAATTTGTCGAAAAACAGATCAAGAATCTGGGAAGACGGATTAATCAGACATCATATACAGACCGTCATGGACTTGAAAAAGATTTAAGTGACCGTGATCCAGCCATTAGTTTTGTTCAAGTAGTTGAATTTGATGAACAAAAATACCTTTTAACAGCTCAGCTCGCTGATTGTATGCTTTTAGTCCGGCATGCAGATGGGAAAATTGAGACTTTATATAAAACCGGTGAAAATTATAACGCTGGACTTGGACGTGCCATTTCTAGTGAAACTTATTATTATCCTACCGTTGAAGTTCATAAAATTGAACCTGGCACAGAGGTGTTTGGATTCAGTGATGGAATTGGCGAGTTTTTAACGCTTGATGAACTCAATTCAGTGATTGAGGAAAATACGGATCGTGGACACTTGCTTCATGAATTAAAAGACTTGATTATGAAAAAAGGTATCGAGTTCGATGAAGCGAATGGTTTGATGGAAGCTGGCAAGTATGAGAAACGAGAGAAGCGAATGGAAAAATGGGATGAAAGACCAGTTAATGGAGAGAAAACTTTGAAATATTGGGTGTTGGAAGACGCACAATTTCACGATGACATCTCCTCTTTCTCATTCAAAGTCAATTAAGCTGGATAGCTGAAGATCCTGTTCATCTTGACTATCCTTTTATCCTGTTTTTTTAGTACTTGGGATCAGGATAGTAGGATAGAAAGGATGAACAGGATATCTATTTATAACTTTGTTATTTAGGAGAAATGACTTATTCTTCGCGCATCTTCGTAGTTAAAATTATTTATTATATTGATTTATACTCGTAATACGCTTAGAATGTATGAAGTTTAAAAGTATTTTTTACCGTGCATGTAAAAATTAATTATGATGTTCTTACGTGATAAAATTCGAAGAAATGTTCATTTAAATCACGTTCACTCCTCCCCAAACTTTCCGATCTTTCGAGGTGTCTTATGACAACTAGAAGTGCTCGCGTGGAATATGAAGGGGGTGAAAAGCTCAGTCGATGGAGAGAGTGGTTCTGGCCTGTTCATCGGAGTGAATTACCAAAACTGCTTCCACTTCTTTTGATGAAGTTCTGTTTCTCATTTGTCTTTACCTTGCTTTTCGCGACAAAAGATACTGTTGTTGTGACTTCTGCGGGATCAGGAGCAGAAGTGATCCCTTTGTTGAAGGGGGGAGTCGTTCTCATTTTTGCCTGTTTGGTCACGATTGCTTATGCCAAGGGAAGCAATATCTTGAGAAAGAAATCTCTGTTTTACGTTTCAATAGTACCATTCTTTATTTTCTTTGGTCTATATGGTTTTTTTCTTTTTCCCAATCAAGCTTCCTTATGCCCTCACAAAACAGCAGATTGGCTATCTTCTCTAGTCGGTGAGGGACATCAACATTGGGTGGCGGTATTTCGCTATTGGATGAACTCTCTGTTTTTTGTGGTGGCGGAGCTTTGGGGAAGTTTGATGATTGTTTTCACATTTTGGAGTTTTGCGAATCAAATTTGTTCTGTTAAAGATGCGACGAAGTTTTACACTCTTTTTGCCGCAGGAGGGAATCTTGGGGTGATTATTGCCAGTCCTTTGATCTGGTACTGTTCAAAGATTTTGAATGGAGGTGATTTTGAGGTGACGGTTCAGTACTTGATGACCATGGCAATGTTCTTAACACTAATGATTATCGCGATTTACTGGTGGATCAATCGTTACATTCAGGATGTCGACAAAGAATTATCAGGGGCACATAAGAAAAAAGAGAAACCGTCGTTAAAAGAAAGTTTAAGGTGTCTCTTTCACTCGCGTTCATTGGGTTTAATTGCCCTTATGGTGATTGGCTATAGTTTATCAGTCAACTTGGTGGAAGTGCCGTGGAAGGCGGCTCTAAAAGTACGTTATCCCGATGCTAATGATTACCAAGCCTATTCGGGGATTGTTCAAGGGATTGTCGGAGTCGTAGCTTTTTTCCTTTCATTCTTTGTCGGGGGGAATGTGATGAGACGACTAGGTTGGTTTGCAGGGGCTATCGCGACGCCATTAGTACTTGGGATATGTAGCCTGGCCTTTTTCATGGTGTTTTTGAGTAGTTATCATGCGGGGGCCTTTATCAACGAAACAGCTTTATTAGCCGTTGTCACCATAGGAACGATTCATAATGTGGCGTGCAAGTCGATGAAATATTGCCTTTTTGATCCGAGTAAGGAGATGTCATTCATTCCTTTAAGTGAAGAAGAGAAAATTAAAGGAAAGGCAGCAGTGGACCTTGTGGGATCTCGTTTTGGAAAGTCTGGTTCTTCATGGATACAGATGGGGCTGATTGAGACAGCAGGTTTGGGTTCTGTGTTAAATATTGGAATATTCTTAGCTCCTTGTGTGGCGGTTGCTGTGGGAGGCTGGGTGTATGCTGTGACGAAGTTGAAGCGGAACATTAGACCTGTGGTGCATCAGGAGACGGCGGTTTACGTGGATGAGGCTGTTGAGGTGGATGGAGTGGAGTCCACGGCATAGAGTAATTAGCCGCAGATGAACGC
>JAAKFL010000092.1 GCA_011065065.1 Chlamydiota bacterium
ATCAAAAAAAAGTTTGAAAGACACAAAGCTGGTCCAAAACCTCATTAAGGTGACGCAACAGTTTATTGCTGGAAAAGGGTATCGTCCCCTGAGCGAAGCCGAATTGTTTTCTCGCTTGCAGTTGCCTCCGCAACATAAAAAAGTTTTTAAAACAGTACTTAAGCAAATGCTGAAAGATGGGCTGATTGAACACAAAAATCAAAAATATACGTCTCCTCGCTCCGAGAGCGATGTCGTCAAAGGCATCATTCGGATGAATCCCCGGGGATTTGGTTTTGTTCAGCCTGATGTGAAATCACAGTTTATTCAAGATATTTTTATACCAAAGCATCTGACCATGAAGGCGGTGGACGGAGACTGTGTAGAAGTTCTGGTGAATCTTGAAACCATCTCCGATAAAGGCCCCGAAGGGAAAGTAATCACGATTTTGCAGAGAGCTCGTTCCCATATGGCCGGAGTCGTCCGTCGGATTGAGCAAGATGGGACGGTTGTGGTCTACATTCCTTTGCTGGGCAAGACCGGTCGTGCGGTTATTGAGCCGAGTGAGGAGCATTCATTTCGGATTGGAGATCGGTTAGTCCTAGAAATCGTCGAGTGGGGTGATAAGGAACATGAGACCGTATGTCGTTTGTCCCATGTCATCGGGCATATTGACGATGTCACGTCGGATATTCCTGCTGCAGTAGAAGAATTTGGACTTCGAGATCGTTTTCCAGTGGGGGTGTTGAGTGAGGCCAAACGTTTTCCATCAAGAGTTTTATCGAAAGATATGAATGGGCGCGAAGATCTTCGAGAAGCGGAGTGTTTTACTATCGATCCAGATACCGCCAAAGATTTCGATGATGCGCTGGCTTTGACCAAAGACAAAAATGGATACCACTTAACAGTTCATATTGC
Organism: Chlamydiota bacterium; assembly: GCA_011065065.1. Classification (GTDB taxonomy): domain Bacteria; phylum Chlamydiota; class Chlamydiia; order Chlamydiales; family SLFE01; genus JAAKFL01. Next base: position 898 of record JAAKFL010000092.1, read on the forward strand.
CGATGTGACGTATTATGTGAAACCTGACTCTGAAATTGATAAGGAAGCGTTAGCGCGGTGTAATTCTGTTTATTTTCCTGCAAAAGTCTTGCCAATGCTTCCTGAAGAGCTATCCAATAATCTGTGTAGTTTGAAGCCTGGAGTCAACAGACTTGCGGTTTCGGTTTTGATGAACTTGGATTTGAATGGGGAGTTAGTCGATTATCGCATTTGCCGATCAGTCATTAAAAGTCGCAAGAGAATGACTTATAAGGAGGCGATGAAAATTTTGGAGAACAAGCTCAATAGTCCTTACAAGAAAACTCTTAATATTATGGTCGAGCTGTGTGAGCTATTGAAAAAGAGACGGTATGAAAGGGGGAGTATTGAATTTTCACTTCCAGAGCTTGTTGTTCTTGTGGACGAAGACGGAAATCCAACGGGTACGGATTATGTGGAGTATGATATCACTCATCAGTTGGTTGAAGAATTTATGCTGAAAGCCAATGAAGTGATCGCCCAGCACTTAAGCTCTAAAGGGAAAAACTTTACTTACCGTATTCATGATGAGCCAGCAGAGGAAAATATTCGAGATTTTGCCATTTTAGCTAGGGCCTTTGGTTATGATCTGGTTGAGCAGCCCACACTCCAGCAATTGCAAGCCCTTTTTGACGAAGCTCAGTCGACACCATTTGGCCCCTACCTGGCCACCAGTTTTATCAGACGTTTGAGAATGGCGACATATTCTCCAGAAAACATCGGTCATTATGGATTGGCGTTGACCCATTATTGCCACTTCACAAGTCCTATTCGCCGCTATGCCGATGTTGTCGTTCACAGAATTCTATTTGGGGATACCGATGATTATGAAGAAATTGAAGACATTTCAAATCGTTTTTCGGACCAAGAGCGTATTGCTGCCAAAGCCGAAAATAGCGTTATCCTGCTGAAGAAGTTACGGCTTTTGAAAAATATGATCAAAGATGACCCCTATAGGGAATTTGAGGCTGTAGTCACGAGAATCAAACCCTTTGGGTTTTTCTTTGAAGTTCTTGATCTCATGGTAGAAGGCTTTTTACATATCTCCGATCTTGGGGATGACTATTATATCTACGATGAAGGGAAAATGAGGTTGAAAGGACGTCATACTGGGCAGACATTTGATCCCGGTAAGAGCATTTCCATGATTTTAGGTGAGATTGATCTTGTCGTTCTTGAGACAAAATGGTATTTAGTTTCGGAAGAGCCAGAGATTCAGAAGGCTCCTAAAAAGAAAAAAAGAAAGAGAATAAAATGAGAAAGTACTTCATCACGGGATTCGCCATACTTCTCCCTCTGGCTTTGACCGTTGCCATTGTCATGTTTGTGGTCAATCTTTTGACAGGTCCATTTTTAGGGCTCGTGAAAGGGGTCATGGAATATTACAACATTTTGCAAAAAGGCTTTTTATTCATCAGTGGCGAGCAGTTACAGCTTCTTTTAAGCAAAATTCTCATCCTTCTTTTCCTTGGTTTTTTCACGATACTCATTGGGATCTTGACCCGTTGGTTTGTCATCAACTATCTGATTAAACTTGGGGATAAAATTCTCCACCGTATCCCTTTTATCAATACCCTTTACATCACATTTCAGGATGTTTTTCAAACGATCTTCCGTTCAGAATCTTCCTCTTTCAAACAAGTGGTGATCCTTCCTTTTCCAAATCGAGATAGTAAAACGTTGGGTTTGGTGACATGTGAAGAAATCGCTGTCTCTGAAAATGATAAGCGAGTAGCCGTGTTTGTTCCAACGACACCCAACCCCACATCGGGTTATCTGTTGATGGTGAAAGAAGATGATCTAATATATTTGGACTTGAGTGTTGAGGATGCGTTGAAATATGTGATTTCTTGCGGAGTCATCTTAATGCCTTTCAAAGCGATTTCTCCAAAAGAGGCTCATCAGCGCATACATGAACAAGTAGAGGCGGGTGAATGAAAAAGTATTTCTTTACAGGCCTAGCGATATTGCTTCCTCTTGTTTTGACGATCCTTGTGGCTATTTTTGTGATCAATCTGTTAACCAATCCTTTTGCTGGGATAATTCACGGATTTCTTTCTCGCTTTGAATTTATTCATGGGACGGTTGTTTTCAAAAATCCACAAGTTTTGGCCACAATTAGCCGCATTCTAGCTTTGATTTGTTTTGTAGCGGTGATTTTATTGATTGGTATTTTGGGAAGATGGTATTTTTTCCACACGCTCATTCGCTATGCGGAATATGTTTTTCATAAAATTCCGTTTGTGAACAAAATTTATAAAGCCTGTAAGGACGTTGTCCAGAATGTTTTTTATTCGGAGAAAGGGAGCTTCCAAACAGTGGTTCTCGTCCCATATCCTTATGAAGATATTCTTGCGATTGGTTTGGTGACGCAAGATGCGTTGGTTCAGGGAAAAGAGGGAGAACAGCAATTCATTTCTGTGTTTGTGCCTGCAACCCCCAACCCCACTATGGGTTTTATCCTTTTGTTTGAGAAAGATCAGCTTATCTTCACCGATATGTCAGTCCGTCATGCGTTGCAACTTTTAATTTCTTGCGGCGCTAAATTAGAAAATTTTTCTATTGTGGATTCAAAATGAAAAGCATCTTAATGACAACCTTGCGGAATAAAGACTCTTCACTCGAAGAGTTCCGCTCTGCAGCTATGCGACTGGGGTCGACGTTAGCGCATAATACTCTTAGTGAATTTACGAAAAAAGAAATTTCTGTCATCACTCCTTTAGGGGAAACTACTGGGTATTGTTTTGATGAGCCGGTGATGCTTATGCCGATACTGCGAGCGGGGCTCGTTCTTTTACCTCCTTTTTTGACCATATTTCCTCATGCTCGAGTCGGAATCATTGGGTTAAAGCGAAATGAAACGACTGCCATTGCCGATATGTATTATGAAAATCTCCCTGAACTGACTCCTGACGAAAATGTGATCATTCTTGATCCCATGCTGGCAACGGGAGGAAGCGCCTTAAAAGCTCTTCATCTTTTAGAAGAAAAGGGTGTAAATCCCAGTAAGATCAAGATGGTTTGCATGATTGCCTCAACAGAAGGTCTCAAAACTGTTAAAAGTCAGTTCCCACAATTGGATTTGATAGTGGCGCAAGAAGATCTAGAATTAACCAAGGAAAAATTCATTTATCCGGGTTTAGGGGACTTTGGTGATCGTTTTTTTGGAACTGAATATACCTATTAAAGTTCAAGAGTTGAAATTTTGACTTTGAGAAAGCCCCGGGATTAGACGATCGTAAGCTGCCTCATATTTATTAATATTAGGCAGCTTACGATCGTCTAATCGCGGGAGCTTTCTCTTTGCCAAAAATCAACTTTTGAACTTTAATAGGTATAAATATGGATAAATTTCCCGAAGCCATTCCGCTTCCTCCGTCATACTTAATCGCGCGAGCGCGAAGAAAAATCCAACTTGTAAAATCCATCTGGAAAGGCATTATTTTTCGATTGCTGATTATCATTGCAGAGATCGTCGGTTTTTTCTTTTTTTCTAGTTACTCTCTTCTTTTTGACGGCATTGCCAGTGCAGTAGATGTTCTGTTTAGTTTGGTATTGATCACCGGCATTTGGCTTGCGGCGAAACCTCCTGACGAAGATCACCCCTTTGGTCATGGGCGGTACGAACCCTTAGCTGGGTTGCAATTGGCGGTGTTTATGATTGTGGGGGGAGCCGCCTTAGCGGTTCAGCAGTTCTTTTCAGTGATTGAGCCTCCAAGTGATAAGATTTTAAACCCATGGGCATGGACCATTCCGATGGGAGCCGTCCTATTGCTGGAAATTTCTTACCGCTTCATGATCCATCAAGCCAAAGTCAACAACAGTCCCGCTCTCAAAGCGGATGCTGTGCATTTCCGGATTGATGCCTTGAATAGTTTATTTGCTGCTGTCGCTTTGCTTCTTGTCGCCTTTTTTCCCTCATTCAGTACCACCTTTGACCATTTTGGGGCCATGCTCATTGCGGCGTTGATGGTGGTCATAGGAATCAATGCAGCGCGCAACAACATTCATCAGTTAATGGATAGAAAGCCGGACAAAAAGTATTTTGACCTCATTCGGGAATCGGCTATGAGTGTGGACGGGGTTTTGGATACGGAGAAATTGCGGATTCAGTTGTCGGGACCAGATGCACATGTGGATATTGACATTGAGGTCGATCCTGTCATGAATGTGGTCGAAGCGCACCGGATCAGCCAACAAGTGAGAGCCAGCATCCAGAAGGTTTGGCCTGCCGTCAGGGATGTGGTCGTTCACATCGAACCTTATTACCCTAACGATCATTAGCATTTTTTTAACCGCGAAGATCGCGAAGATGCGCGAAGAGATGGATAAATTTCAAAAAATTAATTTTAACGCAAAGAAAGTTAATAGGTTATAAATTTCTTCGCGCATCTTCGCGGTCTTCGCGATCTTCGCGGTTAAAAAGGCCACTAATTTGTGAAAGAAACGTAAATCGGCTATAAGTCAATTATGTGGAAGTTTCTGGATACAGTCTTGGATCGGATATTTGCTGTCCTTGGGGCTTTGATATTTTCTCAAACTCCCTCGTTTATTCAGCAATATATCCAACGTTTAGCAGGGAGCACCCATGAATTGGATCTGCAAATCCAGCAAATTAAAAAAATTGCAAATTCCGCAGGACTTTCAATTAACGAATATATACAGAAATTTATATCAAGCGGCGATTCACTGTTTATGAGCCAAGGGGAATTCTTGCAGATGATTCTTGAGCGCTATGAAAGTTTCCAAAAAGCCTTAACTGCACTTGAATCTTCCTGGTGGTGGACCCGCCCCTTTAAATTTCTTGCGAATATGCACTCCGATGTCTTCAATGGGACACTGCATCATTTTACCCCTTCTGTTAATATCTCTGTAGAAGGGATCGTTTATGCGTTTGTCGGGTTGTTATTTGGATATGTCATTTATCAAGGGATTAAAAGAATTGTTAGTGATATTTGGAGAGTGATAACAGGTGCCTTCAAGAGAAAGAATTCTGGAAATGGTCAAAATGATACCACCTCATCTTAAGTTGATGATGAATCGTCAGATGATCAAGCGGATATTCAATTTCCTTATGTTTTATATCGGTTGGGGATTTTGTTTATCAGGAGCTGTGACAGGTCATCCTTATCAAGGCCCTGTGATTGTGGCCATTTTTTTGGCGTATCATCTCATTCAAGTCCGTTTTCAGCTCTCCGAAATCCTCATGATCCTTTCATTGTCGATTTTTGGGACTCTCAATGACACTTTATACCTCAATTTGGGATTGATTGAGTACAATGCCGGTTATGTCAATCTTCCTTGGTTGGCACCATTATGGGTGACCAGCATTTGGGCCTTATTTGGGATGAGTGTGAATCATTCGATGGTTTGGTTGCGAATTAACCTGTTGCTTGCTTCTGTTTTTGGGATGGGAGGAGGTGCTGTGAGTTATTACGCTGCAGCGCGTGTCGGCGCGGCTGTCTTCCACCCTAATGACTATGTCGTGGTTCTGCTAGTTGGCCTTGTTTGGGCCTTTATCATGCCATTGACAATTCTCTATGGCAAGTGGCTAGAAAAGACGTTTCATTAATGTTTTATATTAACTTTTCATGTATAATAAGGGCGTAAAAAGAAGAGGTATTATGTCAGGAATTACTGGTCCATTAAATAAAATTTTAAAGACCACTCATCAGGAAGTTAAGAATTTCTCGGATTCCATTGCCTCTGGAAAGACACCTGTATCGCAATCAAAAGCTGACAAATTCATCAAAACAATTCAGCAAAAGGTCGAATATCTACAGAAGGCGTCAAAAGGAGATTTTCAGGCCAAATCATCTGGGTTGAATCAGAAATCTTTAAACCGATTGTCAAAAGCCATTGTCTCATTAGGGACAAATGCCGCTTTAGCGCGTCAACTTGCCAAGCCTGAGCAGCATGCGAATCTTGGGAATGTGCTTTTGAGTTTGGGTGAAGAAGTGGAAAAAATGCGCAAAAAGGAGAAAGAGCAAAATCTTCGAAAGAAAGGGTATAAGGTTGAGCGGTTTGAAGTGGTCGAGTTCTTGAATTCTACGGAAAAAGAGTTCAATCATTTTGTGAGGATTATTAAAGATCGTGATGCTGATGAGGATGTTTTATTTGAGTTTATGCAAGAAATTATCAGGCGGATGGAGGTGCTGAAAAAGCTTAAAAAGATGCCGGTGAAAAAATTGCATAAGTTAAAGGTTTCTCCAAAGGAATACAA
>JAAKFL010000093.1 GCA_011065065.1 Chlamydiota bacterium
GTTTTATGAACCTCGACTTGAAGCGCAGGACGCCACTTTGTAATTAAGGGTTTGTGCAGTTTGAAGAGGGAAAAGTCATAGCCTTCTACATCTGTTTTGATGAAAGTTAACCTTTCCAATTCTTTCGCAAAATGGGTGTTCAAGTAGCTTTCAAGAGGGATGCCTTTGACCTCTACCTCATAAAAGCTTCTTCTTTCTAAGGGCGAATAGCACTCGCTATTTCCTCCGTTACAAAGGCCCGGATCGTTGTAGGAAAATTTAAGGATCTCTTCCTTTTCAGCAGCAGCAGCTTCTAGAGGGATGATGTTTAAGTAGTCTTGGTTGATTTCCGCATTTTCTCGTAAAACTTTAAAAACAAAAGGATTTGGCTCAAGCGCTAGGCAAGTGCCTTCCTTGCCGACAAGGTGAGCATAAGGTAGCGTAGTGTCACCTACATGGGCGCCGATATCGATGACAAAGTCACCTGGCTGAATCCATTTTTGTAAGATCTCAATATCATCAAAGCGTGGACGAACATTTTTTGTTTTGGGGTGTTGCCATTCTGACCATTTAAGATGGGTAAAGTTTTTTTCCCATATAGGCTTTGTGATGGATTCATAGGTCTGCTGTTTGGGTTTAAAGCCGAGGAGGCGGAGCCATTCTTTGATTTTCATAATGCTTAAAAGTATCACATAGTAGGCAGAATAAATGCAATAGGAAAAAATTATTAATTTAATACACACTCAACTCTACATTGACTTTTCTCGTTCCTCGTTCTATAATCTTAGATTAAATTCATCCCTACAGGACCCCAATTATGATCGATATAAAACTGATTCGAAATGATCGAGAAGCCGTCGAAAAACTTCTTCGCACAAAGGAGCCTGATGTTGATTTGACCTCTATCTGTCAACTGGATGAGGAAGTGCGTCAGCTGAAAACGCATAATGAAAAGTTGAAAGCTGAACGAAATGAGGCCTCAAAAAAAATTGGTTTGTTGAAGCGAGAAGGAAAGGACACTTCCGAGATTATGAGCCAGGTCTCTGGTTTTGCCGATGAAATTCACTCCAATGACCATAAGATCAACGAATTAGAAGCACGCTTACACAATGAATTGGCACAACTTCCAAATCTTCCATTGGAAGAGGTCAAGGTCTCTCAGGATGTTGAAGACAATGTCATCATCAAAGAGTGGGGCCAAAAACGTGAATTTGACTTTGAGCCAAAAAATCACATGGAGCTTGGGGAATCATTAAATCTGTTTGATTTCAAACGTGGAGCGAAGATTACGGGGACAGGATGGCCCATTTATCGTGGAATGGGAGCTCGATTGGAGTGGGCTCTGATCAATTACATGGTCGACATCAACATCGAAAATGGCTTCGAGATGTTTATGCTGCCATTGGCAGTGAAACGGGACACCCTTTTCGGTTCGGGTCAACTCCCCAAATTTGAAGACCAGCAGTTTCGTATTTTTGACAAAGATTTCGACTTCTTCATGATCCCGACAGCTGAAGTGCCTTTAAACGGTCTTCATATGGACGAGATCATTCCTGAGGAAGAACTTCCGCTGAAATATTGCGCGTTTACTCCGTGTTTCCGCCGTGAAGCGGGGGCGGCCGGAGAAAAAGAACGAGGTCTCATTCGGGTCCATCAATTCAATAAAGTGGAAATGTTCTGTTTTTGTACACCTGAACAGAGCATGGAGATGCATGCACAAATGTGCCAATGCGCTGAAGAGATTTTAGAAGGACTTGGCTTGCATTACCGCAATTCTGTTTTGGTTACCGGGGATATGTCTTTTGCGTCGGCTTATACAGTTGACATTGAAGTTTGGCTTCCCGGTCAGGATCGGTATTATGAGGTCTCCTCTGTTTCTAATTGTACCGATTACCAAGCCAGACGTTCTTTGACACGATACAGAAAGAAAGGAGAAAAGCCAGAGTTTGTTTATACTTTGAACGGCTCAGGTTTAGCGACTTCTCGTCTGCTGATATCGCTGTTGGAAAACAATCAAAATGCCGATGGCACGATCAATGTGCCTGAGGTGCTTCAAGGGCGCATGGGCGGAGTGAAAGTTCTGAATTAAATACTTCTGAGTAAACTCAGCAGGGCTGGAAGCCCGACATATGTCAGCCCAGGCAGTAGCGGAGCGAAGGCCTGGGATAGCATTCCTAAAAATTCTGAGCCCTGAAAGGGTGACATTGACCGCGGATTATGTCACCCTTTCAGGGCTTTGATGTTTTTTTGTTCGTTTTCCCAGGCCTCCGCTCCGCTACTGCCTGGGCTGTCATATGTCAGGCTTTCAGCCCTGCTATGTTTACTTCACGATATTAACGGTGATAACCGAGCGGGACCCCAAGAAGTAATTAAAGAAGATTGGCACCTGAAACCTCATACCGAGCGGATTTTGTTCCACCTGCAGCATCACAATACTCGTAAGGGGCCTTAGTGCAATAGGATATAAGAGTCCCGCCATATGCTTTTCCCGTAGTCGTATTTTTTGTCGTGAGGGGCAAACTCAAATCCTCCGCACACTCTTTAACAAATGCTTGCATCGCTTCTTTGTACTCCGGCTTTAGCGTCCCGGGATAAACACGCTCGTAATAAAGGACCGGCGTCTGATTCTTTTCATCGAAAAGCAATCTGAAAATAGCTCTTCCTACAATTTTGTTGCGCTCATCCTTAATCGCAATGATGCGGTGCTTCCCATCCATGACATATCCCATCAAACCTCTATTAATATTCGCACCTCCGCCAACCCGCTGGCAACTCCCATCAACTTCAGTCCCCGCAAGGAAAAGATCTAACGGATCATCACTATTAACGAGTTTCCATGCGTCAGTATTCCGAGCGGCTGAAGGGTTTAACCTTTGCTTGAGCTCCTCAATGTCATTTAAAAATTCACACCTGGGACTCAATTCTCGAAGATAATCCTCTATCTCCAGCAACCCTTCGTATGAAAGACTTTTAGGATTTTGATAGAGATGGACAAGGAGACGATCCAATTTCATATGCTGAGGTGCTCTCATATCTTTATGAGCAATTCCAAAGAGAGCTGAAAACTGCGGAAGAGAGTCCATGGGAAGGTGACCATCGGTGACTTTTATTCTGAGATAACCAGTAAGATCAAAATCTTCCTTCGATACGATTTTGGAAAGATAGGATTTCAATGAACTCATATGACCCTTTTTCCATTGTTCTTTTAATCCTGCTCGAGAAGCAAATACCACATCTAAATGCTCGGAACCTTCATAACGGTTGTCTTGAAACTGATCTCGATCAACATCCTGGACAAAATCACGCACGATATCTTGCATTTTTTCACGATCAATTGTAGCAAGCCGTCGAAACCCTGCCATATAAACCATCAGAGCTTCAGGATGACGATCGCCAAAAAATACTCTCTCAAAAATTTTTGAGTCCTTGAGCTCCAAACCAGGCAATAATTCTTCAAATGCCACTTTAAGGTGGTCTGAAAATTTAGCAATCTTGGGATTCTCGAATAAGCTTCCCTCTTTTTCCAAAATAAAAAGAGCATTTAAAGCATTGAGTTCTTCGCAGAGCTTTTTATCGGGCAATTGAGTGAAATACTTCAGGCATTGTGCGATCTGAGTTGGGGAGATATTCTTTGACTTGTTTAAATGAAACAGTCCATGTAAAAGTAGCGCCAACTTATTGCCATCTCGTAAAAACTTATTCCGAAAATATTTAACTTTTTTTCGCTTTGCCTTGGAAGGTATCTTCAAAGAGATCTCAAAAGAACCATCGGAATCAATCTCTGGCCCTCTTTTTTTCAAATCTGAAAAAATAAGTTTTACTAATAACCCTCTCTGCGACTTACAGACTGATTGAAGAAAGTCGTCACATTGTTTTTTATCTGATAGAGATTGAACGGTGCTCACAAATTTATCAGTCAATGCGTATCGCAGATCCATGTCCCGCAAACGATAAAGAACTTTCAAGATATTCGTCCTGTGGAACAGTTCAACCTTATCTTTAGGGAGTGTCAGCGTCACTTTACAAATGAGATGGTACATCCATAAAGCCAATTTATTTTGCAGAGTTTGATCTTCTATCTTTGTCAGATCATCCAAGCAGTAGAGCAATGGCTCATATTTTTCTGCCATTCTCCTTAAACGGTGCATCGCTTTTGTCGGTTGTTTATCCTTTTTCAGTGCATTAAAGCGTGATTTCCACACTTTTGTAAATTGATCAAATGAGGGACTATCATCAACTTTAAGATTGAAATATCTCTTAAGTTCTGTGAATTCTGGTGGTATCATTTTAAGAGCTTCATCAAAATCCCTTTTCCAATCGAAAAGAGGATCTAACATCAAAGTCTTACGCTCTGAAACGTCTCTATATGTAATTCGAGAAATCTTTTTAAAATTCAGAAGAGTTTCCTGAACATGCGCTCTCTTAAAATGAAATTTTTCAATATTGATCAATAGGTGTGGGAGACTCCATTGATTCTTTGCAATTTCTAGGGCGATTGTTAGTAATAGTTCTTGATCCTTGATCTCAAATTTCTCAATATTCTCCACTAGAGCTTGACCACCATAATCTGTTTTAGAAATTTCCAGTAACAAGCTCTTCTTTAATTCTGGATCACGCAGATCAAATTTATCAAAATGCTTCACAAGAGCCTTAGCCCCCAGAGAACTTTGAGCGATTGTTGTGAAAAGTTTCCACAGAGAATCCGGGTCTTTACGAAAACCAAACTTTTCGAAATTTTTGACAATCGCCGCAGCACCGTGAGAGTTCTTGACGATTTCCAATCCTAATTTTCGAATCAATTTAGGATCCGTAATCCCAAATTTCTCCAGATGTTTGACTAACGCCTTTGAGCCTAAAGTATCGCCGGCGATTCGAAGAGCTATGTCTTGTAAAAAAAGAGGGTCTTTTATTCTAAATTTATGAATATTTTTACAAAGATATTTACAGAGATAAGCCTGCTTAAAAAATTCCAAGACAATTTGTTGCAACACTTTTTGATCTTTAAAACCAAATTTTTCAATATTGGTAGCAAGAATTATTGCCCCCGTATACTGCTGTACCAATTTAAATGCGAGATCCTTCAAAAATCCTTGGTCATGAAATCCAAACATTTCAAGATTTTCTATCACCGCAGCAGAACTCATATTAAACCCAGCTAACTGCCAAGCAAGAGGCCGCGCAAAATTGCGTTTCCGGGTGAGAAAGATATCGAGATGCTTTCCAATAACCCTAGCCCCCTCTTCCTGCTCCGCAATCTTAAGAATGATCATTGATTCAAATTCAAAATTGTTAAAAGTAAATCGACTAAAATTCTTAGCTAGGGCCTTTGCTCCTTGATTATGCTGAGAGATCTCAAGTGCTAATTTTTGTAAAAATTCGGAATTTTTAAATCCAAATCTTTCAATAGTGTATGCTAGTGCTACCGCTCCACTTTCTTGCTTTGCGATTTCCAGGACCAAAGTTTTCAGAAGATCGGGATCTTTAAATTGATAGAGGTGGATGTGATCCACAAGAGCTTCAGCCCCCCCATTTCGCTTCGCGATCTCAAAAGCAATGGCATGTAAAAATTCCGGATCGGATATCTCAAAATTGTTAATATGCGCCGCCAATTCATTGGCACCTTTCTCTTGCTTAACGATTTCAAAAGCCAATTGACGTCTAAATTCAGGATCTTTAAATCCAAAATTCTTGATTATTTGTGCTAGACCTCCAGCACCAGAATTTGACTTAGCGATTTCCAAAGCCCATTTTTTCTTAAATTCCAGATCTTTGAGTTTAAATATTTTAATATGAGCTCCAAGCTGGGACGCAGCATAATTCCTCGTAAGTTTCATTGCAAGTTCTTGTAAAACTTGATCATCCTCAAAGCCAAACTTTTCAAAATTTGCTAATAGAGCTAAGTCATTAAAGCAATTTTCATCTATCATGAGAGCTAAGTGTTGTTTAAACTTTTGATCTTCAAAACCAAATTTTTCGATATTATTTGCGAGTGCTACAGCTCCCCAATGTTTTTGAGCTATCTCTAACGCCAGCTTTTTTCTTAAACCAAGGTCTTCAAGTTCAAATTTCTCGATATTTTTAGCAACGGCACTAGGGCCCCAAGTCTGCATCATCATTTTCAAAACAAATTTCTTCTTCAGCTGAGGATCCTCAATGCCAAACTTCTCAAAATTATTTGCAAGTTCTTTTGTTGCCTCACCCCCTTCAAGAATCTCCCAGGCGAGCTCTTGCAAAAATTCCCGATCTTCAAAACCGAACTCTTCAATATTTCCAGCAAGCGCTCTTGAGCCATGGCTGCCATAACAAGAAATATGTGGATCAATTTCACGCGTCGCCAAATCAAGGGCTATTTTTCTTTTCAATTCATTGTCTTTAATTCCAAGGTACCTGAAGTGCGTTCCAACTGCCCAAGGCCCAAACCCTTTTGTGAGCATCGTCAAAATCATCTCTTCCTTATAGGCTTGATCTCCAAAACTAAAACGATCAATGTTGAGTACAAATACTTCTGCCGCATTTTTATTATAAAGAAGGATTGACATGAGGTGCATTCTCAAGCTTCGATCCCCACCATCCAATTTATTGATATCAAAATGAATTCGGACATGCGCCTTTTTTTTCACTATTTTTTGTACTAATTTTAGCTTAAATTTATCATCCTTAATTCCCAGATTATGGATATGTGATACCAAAACTTGTACCCCTTGTTCGTTCTTTGCCAATCGAACAAGGAGTTCTTTTTGAAACTCCCAGTCTCGTAACGCAAACTCTTCAATATTTTGAATCAATGTCTCGGCTGTTAGAGTAGTTTTGGCCATTTCGGATGCGATTTTTCGTTTAAATTCCACATCCATCATTTTAATGGTCTCTAAATGGGCTACAAAGATGCTAGGAAATGATATTTTCAAAAGCCATTCTTTTTGAGTCCAATATTTAAAGAAAGGTAATGTGGAAAAATTTTCTTGTTTCTCTTCAGGTAAATTATGCAGAATATTTTGCGCGATTCTACTTACAGGGTCGGTGCTTTCTTCGGTACGAGCTATTTTATGACCATATGCATAATGATCGTCGTTTATGGCTTTTCTTTTTGTAGGCTCCATTTTTTTCCTTAGTTATAATG
>JAAKFL010000094.1 GCA_011065065.1 Chlamydiota bacterium
GATGCGCGAAGATGCGCGAAGATTGGAATAATTTATGGTGACTTTACGATAGAAATATTTATTTAACATTTTTATTTTGTAAGGTTTAGACTAGATTAATTGACATTAGTCTGTTTCTTCGCGCAGCAATTCCCGCTGGAAAATTTGTTGATAAAATATAATTTCACCACAGAGGTCGCAGAGAACACAGAGAAAGAAATAATGAGATTCTCTCTGAGTTCTCTGCGACCTCTGTGGTGATTTATGGTGCAAAAGTCTACGAGAAACCTATTTTCATGTAATTGATAATCAAAAAGATATGGTTCAGCGGGAACTTCTGTTCTTCGCGTTTCTTCGCGATCTTCGCGGTTAAATTTTTAAGCCATTTACACCAAAATAAACATAATCGCTACTTACTAGAAAAATGCTAAAGTCGAGTCTGTGTCTCTGTGGTGAAAAAAATAAAAGGGCCTGATTTTGAAATCAGGTCCTTAAAAAGTTCAGTTGAGTGAAGTTCAGCTTAGAAGCTCACTCCACCTCTAACAGTCAAACCTTGGTAGGTGACGCCACCGTTGGCACCCAAGACGTAACTGTTATTGTTGTTGCTGTCACCAACGAAGATGAATTGGTTGAGGTTCCACCAAATTTGATGTTCCCATCCAGCGAAAACGAAGAAGTCGTAGCAACCACAACAGTTTTGGTCGAAACGAACACCGATCAACAACTCAGCTACTGGAATGAGAACGCATTTCTCATACTTGAGATCGACGTTTTTCGTGATAGTAGGTGTAGGGTTTGTTGTGTTGTTTGTGAAATTATCTTCACGGAATGAGCAAAGGTCAGAAAAGACAGCACTCAAAGCCATTCCACCCATAATTCTGAAGCATGGGGAAAATCTCCACGCCGCATCAAACCCGCTACGAAGACCAATTCCATCAAAATCGATCTTCATCTTGCTTTGTGTCCGGGTGATCAGGCCAGTATTGACGATTTCTTCGTAAGTCACAGTGTACTTAAGTTCTTGCCAAGTTGCTTTGAACCCGAGGTGTGGACGGAAATCAAAGCAGCAATTGACATCAAAAGTACGTCCCAAACCAAAGTCGAAAACGTTGAAATGGTTCTCCCACTCACCTCGAGCAAGGTTAATATTTGTGTTTCCGGCATAAGTCTCATTCCAAATCAAGGGACGAAGACCGGAAACAGTTTGAGCCACACTAACAGAGGTATCAAGATGCGAGAACAGGTATGTGTACTGACCGTAGAAATCCCAGTTGCAGCAACCAAGATTTAAGTGGAGTCCGACTCTAAATCCAGGTTCGAATTTACACTTTGGAGCAAAGATACATCCTCTTTCAGAAGCTTCTACTGTATTGGAGTCTCCAAAGCCACCTCGTCGTGCAAATTCCAACCCTTCAGGATGAACTTGCCAGTAGATAAAATCTCCATAGAGCATGTAATTCGTGTCACACATATCCATATAGCATGTATCTGGGCAACAGGGATCGACATAATACGGATCAGAATTGCAAGGATAGTAATCATCAGCAGAAGCTGTGCTTATAAAACACGTGAGTAGTACTGCAGTTGAGTACATTACCAATTGATTGAGTGCCTGTCTCAAAGTCACTCCATTTTTCAAATTTGACATTTCGATAATTCCTTTTGTTGAATGATTTTACATTGCATGCAATGAAAAAAAACTAGAGCACAGTAGTGGCTCACGCCATGTAATTTATAGGAATGAATTTAAAATATCAATTGAGAAAGTTAAAAATCTAGCTTAAGCCTAACTGTGAGCCCTTGGTAAGTGACACCACCTTGAGGCCCAAACTCGAAATTGTTATTGACTGTGTCATTACTTATGAACAGAAATTGATTGAGATTCCACCATTTTTGAGTTTCCCAAGCCACAAGAATGGAATACTCGTATCCCGTAAACATTTTTGCAACCCATTGCAGTCCGATTAACAATTCTGTTACGGGTAGCAAAACACAATGTTCATCCTTCAACCAGACGTTGGTTACAGAGATAGGATTGTTGGATAAAATGTTGTCTGTATGATCGTCTCTTCTATTTTGATTGAGATCAGAGTAAAGGGCACTCGTGGATATGCCTCCTACAAAACTGAGGCAGCGGCATAACCTCCATTCTGCATCAAATCCTCCGCGCAAACCAACACCATTGAAATCGGTGACAAAGCAAATCTGATCTCGGGTGATTGTGGCGGTGTTGACAATATTTTCATAAGTGACACGATAATGATGTTTTTGCCAAGTTGTTTTCAGTCCAAGATGGGGACGGAAATTAAAGCAGCCTCCTATGGGAAAATTGTGGCCCAATCCAAAATCAAAAACCGATACCTCAAAACCCCACTTTCCTTCTGCATAGTTGATATCTTCTGTGCCATTGACTCCATGATTCCAGATTAAGGGGTTTAACCCTGTGACACCATTCGCAACTCGCTTGGAACCTAACAGATTATTAGAAATATAGGTGTATCGTCCAAAGGCATCCCATGTGCAACATGGGAGATCGACTGTCAAGCCAATTCTAAATCCTGGTTTCGCCCGACATCCAGGCGACAAAATGGTCCCTGTTTCATCAACCGGTGTACCAGGAGCTCCACTAGATCCTCCATCCCGCGCAAATTCCAGCCCTTCTCCATAAATCTGCCAATATAAAAAATCGGCGTAAAGTTGATAGGTGAGGACTTTACAGTCTCCCCTCCAAGTGATAAAAGAACATGGCTCCCGTCCACAACACTCACCAAACATTAAGGGACGGCATGCGGCATGGGCTCCTGATGAAATCAGTAATAAGCCTAAGAATAGTAACAGTTTCGTTGAGAATCTCATCAGTCAAATGCTCCTAATCGACAATCATGTAAAAAAATACTTTAAATTAGAAAAAAAATTAAATCAATGAAAATTATGTGAGGAATGCTTTTTGGAGAGTCTGATTGATTTTTTTCTAAGATACTCACAATAAGACTCTTTCCATCTTAATCCAATTTGTGGATAATAGGTGGTATAAATAAAAAAAGAAGATCATGTTATGGATACCAAATTTCCGGAAAAGAAGAGAAGGTTTAAATTATTTTTTAAATGTCTCTTTTTCATACTTTCCTTCACGATTTATCGCTTTCGAATTAAAGGGAAGCAGCATTTCCCCAAGAACGGGCCTGGGTTACTTGCGACGAATAGGCTCTCTTTAATTGATATGTTTTTTCTTCAGGCGAAGTCCAAGAGAGAGATCCATTTTCTGATTCCGAAGCATTATTATCAACAGTGGTGGATACGTCCATTTACTCAATTTTTATGTGTGATACCGGTGACGACGACTGAACAGCCTGGGCTTTTGGTGAAAGAGCTTCGGGTGGCGGGAGAGTTATTGAATAATGGGTATCTTGTTTGTCTATATCCCGAAGAAAACGCCAATCATACAGGGATGATGCTTTCTTTCCGTCGCTGTCTTGAGATCATTATGAAAGGTCGGGATGTGCCGATTGTCCCGGTTTATGTGGATAATATTTGGGGAGGGTTTTTTGATGAACGGTTTGGTCGAGTTGTCTTGAGACATTTTCCTCATCCCATCACGATTTATTTTGGTGAAGCCCTTGATTTTCGGACTCCTGTTTCCGAGATTATTGGAAAGATTCAGGAGCTGGGGTATGAAGCATGGATGGTGCGAAAGAAGCAAATGCAGCCTGTCCATCATGGTTTCATCAAAAATGTTCGCGCCAGACCATTTCGAAAAATTATTGGTGATGAGAAGACGGGGGATTTGAGTTATTTTAAGACCTTGGTCGGAGGAATCGCTCTTTCAAGAAAGTTAAATTCACAGTGGCAAGGAGATGATAATGTGGGAGTCATATTACCACAATGTGTGGCTTCGGTTCTTGCAAACGTCGCTGTGACGTTGTCTGGTAGAGCTGTGGTGAATTTAAATTTTTCTACGGGGATTGAGCCCATACTTTCTGCCATCCGCCAAGCAGATCTCAATGTCGTGCTGACAAGTCGTGAGTTTCTTGAAAAGGTGGATTTAGAGTTTCCAGATGAAGTGAACCTTGTTTTTCTTGAGGATATTAAAAGTACCATCACCTCAAAAGATCGGATCAAAGCTTTGCTGTTGGCTCTTACGGCACCGATACGTCTGATCGAAAAAATGTGCGGGGCTCGTAAAAAAATCAAAATTGATGATACTTTGTCCATTATTTTTACCAGTGGGTCTACAGGAGATCCTAAAGGAGTTGAGCTAAGTCATTTCAATGTCGGGTCGAATGCCGATTCTATATCACAGGTGCTTCTAACAAGTACGGGAAGGGAGAGCACGATGGCGATTTTGCCTTTCTTCCATTCATTTGGCTATATGTTATTGTGGTTAGGCCTTAATTATGATCTCGAGCTGAAATTATATCCAAACCCCTTAGACTATGCCGTTATTGGGGACCTCATTGAAAAATATAAAGTCTCGATAGTGATCAGCACCCCGACATTTTTGCGGGGTTATGTAAAAAAGATTCCTTCAGAAAAGTTTCGTTATGTGCGTTGTATGTTGACTGGGGCCGAAAGGATGCCCCGTCTGTTGGCAGAAGCTTTTGAAGAAAAGTATCATATCATCCCAATTGAAGGCTATGGGACTACTGAATGTAGTCCTGTCATCTCTACAAATATGCTCGATTGTCGGGAAGGAGGTGATTATCCTTGCGGTTATGTGCCAGGGACTGTTGGCCAACCTCTGCCTGGTGTTATGGTCAAAGTTGTTGATCCCGATACATTTGATGAACTTCCGTATGAAATTCCCGGTATGGTTCTTGTGAAGGGGCCGAATGTGATGAAGGGATACTTAAATCGCCCAGATTTGACGGAAGAAGTGATGCGAGATGGATGGTATGTGACTGGGGATATTGGGATTCTTGATCATGATGGATATTTGCATATTACTGATCGTTTGAGTCGTTTCAGTAAGATTGGTGGCGAGATGGTTCCGCATGGTCGTGTTGAAGAGGCTTTGCATTTAGCAGCACAGTTGGATCCGTTGGTTTTTGCCGTCACCTCAGTCCCTGATAAACGGAAAGGAGAAAAGTTAGTGGTCTTACATACTTATGATGAAAATTTGGTGAAAGATTTGGTCAATAAGCTGTCGGACCAAGGGCTTCCAAATCTGTTTATCCCAAAGCGAGATTATTTTGTGAAGGTGGACCACCTTCCAGTTCTTGGAAGCGGGAAGTTGGATTTGAGAGCTTTAAGAAATCATGCCCGAAGTAAGTTCTCAAAAAACATAGCTCGAGCTTAGCCCAAGTTTACCTCTTGTAGTGCAGAATTTTCAAAGTATTGTTTGTCCTAGGGGATTTACGATTTTTGAGATAGGGTTTGTTAACCCAGCTCAAAAATTGTAAATCACTTAGGGCTAACAAGACGAAGAAAATTCTGCACTACAAGAGGTAAACTTGGGTTAGTTCTCAAGGTCGTTCTGAGCGACAGGCTCTTCGAGGATATGTGTGGCGTCGGTGTAGTTCCTGTTGATCTGTTGTAAGATCGCCATCAGTTTATCTTTCTCAAGTGTTTTTTCAATGTTTAATACTTGAATTTGCTTTTCAAGTTGTTCAATGTTTTGATCTTTTTGCTGGATGGTATTTTTTTGGTTCGCAATATCTCTTTGTGCATCAGAGTAACGCGCATTTTCGTTTTTCAGCTTTCGTTGTAAGTTATTCATGAAGGATGCATGATATTCGAACCTTTTGATTAAAGAGAAATTTTCCTCTTGAATTCTTGCTAATTCTTCTCTAGTGTTTTCTATCTCTAACTCAAGCGTTTTCGCTTCTGCGATGGTTTTGTTGGCTTGGTCGAGTTGTTGGTGCAGCTCGTTGATTCCATTGTCTTTCTGCTCAAGATGTTGAGCTTGAGCGATTTTGTCATTTGTTAATTGTCGATTTAATTGATTTTCTTCCTGGAGTTGTTTTTCTAGTCCTTTGATGATGGATTGAAGATCAAGTTGGGCTTGATTCGCGGCTAAGAGTTTTTTATTGAGAACCACAAGATTTCGATTTAAATCTTGAGTTTCCATTTGTTCGCTTTCGAGTGCTTGCTGGAGCTCCCGAATTTGGCTTTGGTTGATGGAATCTTGCTCTTGGGTTTTAACATATGCTTGTGAGGTGAGTTTATATTGTAATTCGAGGGAGGCAATTTCCTCTTCGTATTGTCGCATAGTTTGAGTCTTAATTCGTTCTTTCTGTTTGGTTTCCCAGAGGTTTTGGTTTTCTTTTTGGAGCTTCTCCTTTAATCCTTTTACAAGTGCATTTTTGCCAGCTTGTGTCTTTTTGAATGAATGTTCCATTTCTTGGGTGCGCTGCTTCAGAGCCGCTAATTCACTTTGTAATTCATTCAGTTGAGTTTGCAGAGAGGTTCTTTTATTTTGGGTGTTTTGGAGATCCGTTTTAAGGGATTGAATCAATTGATTCTTCTGTGCTAAATCCGAAGAATTTTTGTCGTGTTGTGTCTGAAGCTCTGCAATATTGCCTTTTAAGAGTTTCGTGTTTTCTGCATACTCCAGGTCTTTGCTGATGACTTTTTCTTGGAGAGAGTTGACTTTATTTTCAAAATAGGCAATTGCGGATTCTTTTCCTGTTGATTGTGAGGGAGTTTGTTCCTTTTTAGTCAAATGGGTTTCTCTTCTTTTCCAGACATAATCGTGGGGTTTGGCCTCGAGGGGTGATAATTTCGCGAGCTTGTGTTTTTCCGGTTGGTCTGTGCGGTAAAACGCACGATTGAAATTTGACCTTATGTTCTCATGAAATAAGAGAGTTAAGAGTAGCATTAAGGCGATAGTGCCTGCTGTAATAACAAGTGATAAAGAACTTGTGTGATGTTTTCTTGGGGAATCCATGACTTACCTTCTTGTTTGTTAAATTACTTCATATACAAACATGACTTAATAATTCAAAGGATTATAATATGTGAAATAGACACCAGCAATTCCCGCTGGAAAATTTGTTGATAAAATATAATTTCACCACAGAGGTCGCAGAGAACACAGAGAAAGAAATAATGAGATTCTCTCTGAGTTCTCTGCGACCTCTGTGGTGATTTA
>JAAKFL010000095.1 GCA_011065065.1 Chlamydiota bacterium
TGAGCCCTCCGGCACTGGCATAGACAATAAAACGATTGCCCTTTTCTTTTTCAATAGCCGCGGCTTCCAAATTTTTGACTGAAGCTTCTGTTTCTTTCACAGCAAGATAGGTTCTTTCTTCAATTCTTAGGAGCTCTCTTCCCTGTTCAGTAATTATCTCGGGAAATTCACTCATGATCTCATGAAGGGCGTCCATTTCTTCAGCAATGTGTTCAATTTGCTTTTGTTGACTTTTTAACAATTCGTCATCACTGCACTCCCTTAGGGGATAAAGGTCATTGGATTCTACCTGCATAGGAACCTCCATTTGTAAACAGCCTCTTATCCTCCTATAATCTTTTTTTGATTTGTTTGAAATCTTGATTTTAAGACGATTAACAGGTAAAATGATGTTACCTTCTATTTTTGGAGAAAGGTATGTCAAAGCTGATATTCGAAAATAATGATGAAGAGATCGAGCTTGAGGTAGGGGCTTCTATTGCGGAAGTCTGTGAGGAGCAAGGGGTTCCGTTTGCTTGTACTGAGGGAGTCTGTGGCACCTGCGTGATTGAAGTGGTGGAAGGAGAAGACAATCTCACAGATCCGACGCAAGAGGAGGAAGATTTCTTAGGGCCTGGTGTAACCGATGAGCGACTTGCTTGTCAGTGTCGAATCAAAGATGGAACGGTAAAGGTGAGATTTTAGATATGATTAAAGAAGAGAAAAAAATTCATCGTCAGTTGACAATCGAGTCCATACTTTCGATGTTCCCCTATAAGGCGCAGCGATTGTCTCAGGAAATTACCAATGCTGGACTTCACTGTGTGGGTTGTTCTGCAGCGACTTGGGAAACTCTCGAGCAAGGGATGTATAGTCATGGAAAGAGTGATCAAGAGATTGATTATCTTGTTGGTTGTTTGAATGCTTTGCTTGAAGAAAAGGTAGATCGCAGCACCATTACCATCACTCCCCGTGCTGCAAAAAAGTACCTTTCGGTTTTGGACCAAGAGGGAAAACAGGGCTGGGGCATCCGATTTGATGAACGCATGTCGGGATGCAATGGCTTTGAGTATGTATTAGATTATTCAGAAAAAGTTCAAGATGATGACGATGTCATCACTTCGCAAGGAATCGAAATTCACATCAAGAGATCGATGTGGGAAAGGTTATTAGGGTCCGAGATCGATTATATTGATGGTCTTCAGGGATCAGGTTTCAAGATCAGCAACCCCAATGTCAAATCTTCATGTGGTTGTGGATCTTCTCACGGATATTAATAAAATTAAATTAGGGTGTGCGTTCCCTTCAATCTTGCCGGATTTTTTTTGCACAGAGAACACAGAGGGAAGCACAGAGAGACACAGAGAAATTTTTAAATGAAACTCTGTGTTTCTCTGTGTCTCCCTCTGTGTTCTCTGTGCAAAAAAATTCCACGATCACGCATGAATGGTGCGGCCCAAGGTATTTAAGGCAGCTTCTTTGATGACTTCACTTAAGGTTGGATGAGCTTGAGGTACCACGGCTAAATCTTCCACCGTGGCCCGTTGCTGAATCGCAATCATCCCTTCCGATATCAACTCCGATGCTTGTGCTCCGATAATATGCATCCCGATCAACAATCCCCGCTTTTTCTCACCAATAATCTTCACAAAACCATCAGTTTCCATGGAGCAGCGAGCTCTTCCATTCCCCTTAAAAGCGTATTTCCCAACCATCACCTCGATGCCAGCATTTCTGGCCTCTTCTTCTGTTAAGCCCACTGCGGCGACTTCAGGGTGAGTGTAGATAACATTGGGTACGGTCATGTAATCCACTGCCGGTTTGTGCCCCGCAATAATCTCTACAGCGGCAACTCCCTCTTCTGAGGCTTTATGAGCCAACATGACTCCCTCAACCACATCCCCAACGGCATAAATGTGCGGTATCTTAGTTCGAAACTGTCCATCAATGGGAATAAACCCTTGAGGTGAGGTATCCAGTCCTATGGTTTCCAGTCCCAAATCGGAAGTATAGGGACGCCTTCCAACCGAAACAAGGACCACATCAGCCTTGAGCTCTGATGCATCCAATTTCAAAGAGATCTCTTTTTTTCCTACGGTTGCCTCTTGCACTTTTGAAGAAAGATGAAAGGTCATATTTTGTTTTGTTAAGATTTTCAGAAGCGATTTACTGACTTCACTATCCATAGCAGGACAGATATGATCCAACATCTCCACAATGGTCACTTCACTTCCAAGTCGGCCATACACCGAAGCCAATTCTACTCCAATGACTCCAGCTCCAATCACCACGAGTCGCTTGGGCACTTTCTTGAGGCTAAGAGCTCCGGTTGACGAAACCACTCGCTCTTCGTCAAAGGGCAAAAAGGTTAGACTGATCGATTCTGATCCTGTCGCAATCAGGATATTATTGGCCGTCAATTCTTGTTTGCCTATGCCAATAGTCGTCGGACCAAGGAACTTCCCCGTTCCTTGGAAAACGGCAATTTTATTCTTTTTCATGAGTCCAGAAACACCATCGACAAGGCTTTTGACGACATCCCGTTTCCGTTTCATCATTTGGTCGAAGTTGGCAGTGAGTTTTGTACAGGTGATCCCATGCTCTTTGCCATCATGTTGAAGGCGAGCATACAATTCGGATGAATACAGGAGCGCTTTCGAGGGAATACACCCCACATTCAGGCAAGTTCCTCCAAGCGTTTTTTCTTTTTCAATGATCGCTGTTTTCAATCCAAGCTGAGCTGCCCGTATGGCAGCGACATAGCCAGCAGGTCCAGAACCAATGACGATGAGATCAAAATGTTCTTTTGCCATTAAACCTCGAGTAATAAACGTGTAGGATCTTCCAAACAATTTTTGATGTGTACGAGAAATGTGACCGCTTCCTTTCCATCCACAATGCGATGATCGTAACTCACTGCCAGATACATCATGGGCCTGATGACAATACTGTCATTGACGACAACGGGTCTTTTCTCAATCTTATGCATGCCTAAAATGCCGCTTTGCGGAGGATTTAGGATGGGTGTGGAGAGAAGGGATCCGTAGATTCCTCCATTCGTGATCGTAAATCCTCCCCCTCTCAAATCATCAACGGATATCGTTCCATCCCGAGCTTTCACCGCAAAATCTCCGATCATCTGCTCAATTTCAGCAAACGTGAGATTTTCACAACCTCGCAAAACAGGAACAATCAGTCCTCTTTCCGTTCCCACAGCTATCCCAACATCGCAAAAATGTCTTGTGACCAATTCATTTCCTTCAAGGTATGAATTGAGCCCGGGAACCGCTTCCAAAGCCGATACGGCCGCTTTCACAAAGAAAGACATAAATCCGAGCTTCACTCCGTACTTTTTCTGGAAACTTTCTTTATATTCCTCACGCAGTGCCATCACCGAAGTCATGTCCACTTCATTGAACGTGGTCAACATGGCTGTTGTCTGTTGCGCTTCCACCAAACGACTCCCAATCACCTGACGAATTTTGGACATTCTCTTTCGGGATACTCCGCCAGTGGGAACCACAGCAGCTTTCTTAACAACGACAGGTGTTGGCTTCTCTTCTATCTCTTGGATGAAATCTTTGATTCCCGAGCGGACACTTTCAGTGGATACGGGTTCTGGAGCAGGCTTTTCGACCGGTTTAGGTGGGGGCTCGTGTGCTTTTTTGGGGGGAGGGGCCTCCGCAGCGGCTTCCGTGTCGATATGGCCTAATACCTGACCAATCTTGACGACATCATCGGTGTTGACTGACAGAACGAGCACTCCGCTTTGCGGAGCATACAACACCTGATTCACTTTGTCTGTCTCGAGTTCCAGAATTTCCTCATCAATGGTCACTTGTGAGCCAGAGGGCTTAATGATTTCCCCGATAATGGCTTCTGTAATCGATTCGCCCATGGATGGAACAGTGATCTCTACTTTCATGATCTTAAATCCTTTGCATCAAATTCACATTAACATCTAACTTCTCTGGTCCTGGAAAAACGGATTGTATGATCGCATCATGCTGCTGCTGATGTCGTCGGTACGATCCCGTTGCCGGTGATGCGCTACGGTCTCGGCCAGCATACAAAAGCTTCACTTTCGGCGGTAAAATTCTTGTGAGCTGATGACGGAGAAAGTTCCAAGCCCCCATATTGCTCGGCTCTTCCTGAACCCATATACATTCTTTAATTTTCGGATACTTCTTAAATATATCTCGAAGCTTATCGGTGTGTAGTGGATACAGCTGTTCGACTCTCACCAAAGCAATATCCTTCGCCTTCTTACGCTTTCGTTCCGCATCCAGGTCATAATAAATCCGTCCATTACACAAAGCCATTCGCGTCACATTTTTCGGTGCTGCAGGATCGTCGAGAATTTCCTGGAAAGATCCTTTGCCAAAATCGTCTACGGAACTCGTGCACTCGGGCAGCCTGAGTAGTCCTTTTGGTGTAAACACGATCATAGGCTTCTGAATGTTCCCATTGATCTGTCGTCGCAATAAATGGAACATCTGAGCGGGCAAAGTGGGATTCACAATGACCAAATTGTCTTGTCCGGATAACGTTAAGAAACGCTCCATACGCCCCGAAGAATGTTCCGGCCCTTGCCCTTCATATCCATGTGGCAGAAACAGCACAAGATTAGATTTCTGTCCCCACTTTTGCTCACCTGTCGCAATATATTGGTCGATAATGATTTGAGCTCCGTTGCAAAAATCACCAAATTGCGCTTCCCATATGACTAGAGCGTTCGAACTTGAAACACTGTACCCATATTCAAAACCTAAGACTCCCATTTCAGACAAAGGAGAGTTATAAATATCAAACTGTCCTTGACCGGCCAAAAAGTTTTTCAATGGATAATACTCGCGCTCTTTCTCCTGATCCATCCACAACGCATGGCGATGACTAAATGTTCCGCGACAGCAGTCTTGTCCTGAAACCCGAACGTGCGTTCCTTCATTCAACAAAGTCGCATAGGCCAATGTCTCGGCCATCCCCCAGTCAATGGGTTTCTTTTCCATCACCATCGCTCTTCGGTTATTGATAAGCTGATTGAGTTTTCGATGGACCACCAATTCATCAGGGATGTGGAAAATGGCCTCTGTAATTGTGCAGAGTTTCTTGTAGGGAACTCCTGTTTTCACAGACTTGAAGAAATTAACTTCTACAGAAGAGGTTTCTTTTTTCGTCTGAGGTTTTTTGGGAATTTCCTTCACCTTTATCAGGGCTTGTTGCAATCCCTTTTTAAACTCTTCTTCAAGCTCTTCAGCCAAATATCTTTCTAAGACTCCTTCGTGAAAGAGCTGATCGCGATAGATTTCTCGAACAGATTGTTTACTTCGGATCATTTGATATTCCAGCGGCTGTGTAAAAGCAGGCTCATCACTTTCATTATGGCCATATTTTCGGTAGCAATTCATGTCGATAAAGACATCGCAGTGAAAGCGTTGACGGATTTCAATGGCAAGATTTGTGGCATAGATGCACGCCTCTGGATCTTCTGCATTGACATGGAAAACCGGAGCTCCAAAAGCCCTCGCGATATCGGTGCAGTAATGAGTTGACCGGCAATCTTCGGGGATAGTCGTGAAGCCAATTTGGTTATTGATCACAATGTGGATGGTTCCTCCGGTAGAATATCCACGAAGTTTTCCCATTTGCAAAGTTTCATAGACGATCCCTTGGCCAGACAAGGCGGCATCTCCATGAACCAAAATAGGGATCACTTTTTCTTGCTCAGGATCATCCTCCTCCCTTTGTTTAGCGCGGACATGTCCTTCGACAACGGAGTTGACAGATTCCAGATGGCTGGGATTCGGCGTCAGGAATAGTTTCACATGGTGTCCGGACGCAGTCAGGTTTTCCGATGAGAAACCTTTGTGATACTTAACGTCACCGCTCCCTGCAAAAGATTCGGGAAGAAAATGATCTTCAAATTCAGAAAATATATCCGAATACGATTTATCGAGAATGTTGCACAGGACATTCAAACGTCCTCTGTGCGCCATTCCGAGTACAAACTCTTGCATCCCTAAATTGGATCCCGTTTCGACAACAGCAGCAATGATCGGGATCAGAGTCTCTCCTCCTTCCAAAGAAAAACGCTTTTGTCCCACATATTTGGTTTGCAAAAACCACTCGAAGAGGCTCGACTTATTGAGATGCTGAAGGATCATCTGCTTTTGGTCGATCGAAAGGACAATTTTAAATCGCGACGGTTCAACTTGTTGCTGGAGCCAGCTTTCAAGCTCTGGATTCTGGCAATCCATGTATTCGACGCCAATGCTCCCGCAGTAAATTTCCTGGAGAATGGAGATAATTTCTTGCAAAGGCAGTTGCTCTTGCGCAGCAATTCCACATGTCGGAAATTCTTCGGTTAACTCTAGCTCAGAAAACCCTAAAGACTCCAAGGTCAGTTCCTGTGGTATTGGAATTTCATGAGCTAATATGGGATTGACATCTGCCAGAAAATGGCCATACATTCTGTATGCATAAA
This sequence comes from Chlamydiota bacterium, assembly GCA_011065065.1. Classification (GTDB taxonomy): domain Bacteria; phylum Chlamydiota; class Chlamydiia; order Chlamydiales; family SLFE01; genus JAAKFL01. Next base: position 6,464 of record JAAKFL010000095.1, read on the forward strand.
TCAGGTTGTAAATTCTGATTTGATTGGAAGTAGTGAGCTCCTTTTCGACATAAGGTACCCTAGCCTCTTGTTTTGGAATAGGTCGTGGAGAAGGAAGCGATGGAGGTGTTGGTTCTTTTTCGAACTGTTTGAATATTAATTGCCATGATGGATCAACGCTGTTGGGATCCTCAAGATACTGAGCATACATCTGCTCGTATAGTTCAGCATTCGCAAAGCCTGATTGAATAAATTCGTCAAGACTCATAAGTGATTTGCTTGTTAGGGTTTTACAACCTCCTTGTACTCCAGCAAGATATATATTTTAAAGGGGAAAAGAAACGATTGAGTATAAATGCTTGATACGTTAAAACATACGTTATTCGCTCAACTGTTCTCATGTTTTTTTTCACAGAGATACACAGAGAAGAGCACAGAGGACACAGAGGTTATTTTTTAAATCCTGACCTCGGTGTTCTCTGTGCTCTTCTCTGTTTATCTCTGTAACACAATATTGGAATTTGTTGATT
>JAAKFL010000096.1 GCA_011065065.1 Chlamydiota bacterium
AAAGGACGGCATATTATGTCCTCGATCATTTGGACCTTAATATGCCGTCCTTTCAGGACTCTAGATTTTTTTCGTGATATTTTTCCTAGGATTTCGCTTCGCTGCATCCTAGGCTGTCAGATGCCGTCCTTTCAGGACTCTGGTTTAATTTTTTACATCCCAGGGAAATGGACTCGTAGTTGGCTTCGGCGTCGGCTTCTCCCCCCCGAGGAGATCCATGATACCGCCAACGATCATTCCTGGAGGACTTCCTCGAAACTGCGAAACAAAACCCGCAATCCTAGTAGCAGCACTTCCCATATCGATATTTGGATCCGATGTAGTCCCTTTCAAAGACACCTGCAAATAATAATCATTGGGAACACCTTTTAACTTAAAGGCTCGCCTCAATGTTTTTCCCCCCAACCCAATCTTAAGGTTTACCTTATCCAAATCAAAATTCACTTTTCCCCAAATGGCAGTGGGATAACGATCGGCAACCAGCATATCCACCCGCTGTATGTAAACGATTCCTTTGTCGTAAGATAAATAAAGGGGAGTAAACCAAACCGGGATTAAATTATCTTCCGTTGTGAATTTCAACAGACTTAAAATCTGAGACATTTGAAAGTTGTTCTTAAAGTAAATCTTGCCCAAATCCACTCGCATCGATCCAATCGTAAAGTTATAAGGATTATCAGACCACAATGGGTAGTAAAATCCCTTCGGACTGATCGCGATGTGTATCGGCTCTTCTGAACTGTCCGCTGAATTCAAAAGAGGTAAAATTTCATCCAAAATCGAATCGGTCAGTCTCGGCGTAATTTTGACTTCAGCTGCAAGTGGTTGATTCAATGTCAACGCGCCCTGCGTCACATTTCCGTCCAAAGACAATTTTCCAATGGTTCCAGAAAGATTCAATTGAATCGGACCATTCATCTTAACCAATTGCATCCCAAGTTGGGCATCCAATCTGTGCCCAATCAGGGCATCAATCTGATTGATCACGCTTTGATCGATTGAGAAAAAATTCGAGATCAAAATCACCGGCGCTTGGGTCGCATAACCCTGAACTTTCATGGATGATTCAGAGAAATTGATTTGCCCATATGAGTCCATGATATTCTCGACAGCGGCTTTGAAAGAAAGCTGGAAGTTTTCATCTTGTTTGTTATAGATGTACCCCTTGGACTCGAAACCAAAGTTAATCGAACGGGAAAAATTCTGGGTCACCGCCTGTGCTGACAATCCATCGAGATAAACGAGGTCATCTGTCCTGGCATCCAGAATCGAGACCTTATCGGTTTCAAAGCTAAAAGTCCCTTGGGCTTGATGCGGCTGAGAAAGGGGAATTGATAGATCAGATAACTGAGCTTTGATTGTCGAAGATTGATGCAATGTTAATTGACTGAGGAGTGCCGGAGTTTGCTTGAGAATGAATTTTCTGAAATAGACAAACCGTTCCGGAGTCATCACCCACTCAAATGTGATGGGTTTCTCAGGGTCTTCAAGTGTGAGCGATTGACGAGCTTTTAAAGCTCCTCCGACTTGAAAATCTTCACCTTTCAGAGCAAAATCCACATGCCCTTCTTCCCCATCAAGTTTATCGCTGACTTTTAAATGGCCGTCTAATGAGGTCCCCATCAATTCATCTAGCCCATCTTTCGCAAATAAGGCTTCCATAATCGCCACAGGAAATGAATTAACCGCCATCTCGGCATTCACCCGCCACTGTCCCATATCAATACGACCATTTGTCAACAGTTGATCGATTTCAGCTTGCAAATGTACTTTTCCTGAAGTTGAGTTGGTTTGATTTTGAGTCTTGGCGTCAACGCTAAAATATAATTCTTGCGACTTAGATCGGAAGTTCCATGGAATCACAATATCACTCAATGAGGCCACAGCCTGAGATCGGCCTTCTCCCACATCGACATGGTCAACAAGAATTTTTCCTTTAATTTTTGACGTCCCAATTGAGGGATGACGTGTATCGAACTCCGCTTTATCCACTTTCAATTGAATATTTGTTGGAGAAATCAGTTGATAATGAGCTGTCGGAACATTTTGAATTTCAAGAAATCGATCCGGAAGTAAGGCATAGCTGGCTTCTCCGTTCAGATGAAGAACATAAGGGTTTTGTGAATCCTTCTTGCCACTTACATGAAAATTCAATTCCTGGTCATCGGATTTCAAATCAAAATCGTTCACGATCAAATCCCATTTATCGTCAAAACCTAGGCGAGAATCTAATTCAAAACGCACTTCGGCACCCAAAGCTCGAGAGACAACTTGCTTATCATCGAATTGATTCATGCGTCCAATAAAGGAACATTGAAGATCGGCAAAAGAAGATCCACTGAGTGTTAACAGACCATTCGTCAAAGAACAATCCCCAATAAAGGGTAAATTTTGAAAATGAACCTCTTTTATGGAAATATGAGCTTCAATGATCACATCTTCTGGATTAATCTGTTTCCCCAAACGAATCTCCAACTGCTTCAATTGAATTGTCATGGGAACATTCTGAGGAAATATTGGGGTCTCTTTGATATCAGAATTGTTTTTGAATGTTGTCGGAGAAAACTCAATATCTAAATTGGCTGGCTCCACCAATTTCACACAATTGTCTTCTAGCTTAAAGAGCACCCCAGGAACTTTTGCACGATCAGATTCCAACTGTACCTGAACGTAGGCCTGGTGTTCTGAATTATAAAAATTGACACTCGCTTGTATATTGTATCCCAATGTCGCCAACGTCGAAGCTTTAATATGATTCTTAGGGTCGTTAAAGAACGGTTGCAGCAATGAAGTCTTCAACTCTTTGGCTTCAGCTTTTAAATTGTACTGAAAATGAGGCTTTAATGAGATGTCTCCGGTAATCGTCAGGGGACTCCGTCCACCACTGTCGTCCAAAAAACCATTAAGATCCATTTTAAAAGAGTTAAGGTCATTTGAGAGAACAATAGTTCCGGTCAAATCCTTAATATAGACTCCGTCTTGTAGACTAACAGAGTCAATTTGCACGTGAATCGTGGGGGTTTCACCTTGTTTCATAGTCATGATTAAAGGGGAGTCAAATGCCATTAAACCCCTTTCCTTCAATCGCGATACCGCATCCCCAGGCATTTTATAAATCAACTTTCCATCACGTGGAAATGAAATTCCTTCTTGAGTCACTTTTACTGAGAAATCAACGTTCCCTTGATTTGTCGCCGCGACAACATCCATGATCCCATCTTCATAATGCAACGACCCATTCAGTTCCTCACCAATCAATTCTGATAGCGAAATCTGAGCAGGTGAGAATTTAAAATTTAAAAAATCAGAAGGGAAATTCTTAATCTCGGCATGTAATTTTCCCGCCCTAATGCCAGACTCATCACGACACAAAAGGAAATCAATCAAGCTCTCACCACACACCAATGGGAGCTGCCCATTGATCACAATCCCACCCTCAACCTGACCTTTTGTCGTCTTGCCATCCAGCAAAAGACTCAACGACCCATCTTTCAAAGCAACAAGACCGTTAAACCCTGAGAGAGTCACCTGATTGGAAATATTCACATTCAGATTTTGAATCTGGGCCTCACTTAAAATCGGCGTGCGAAAGAGAAAACGATAAAAGGGTGTTTTCAAGGTCACCATCTCAAAGTCTATCGAAGATCCATCTTCACGACTCTTCCATGTAAAATTCTGAACCTTCTGCGTTCCAAACCAACTCAGATCCAAATCCTCAACCGAAACTTCCCCTTGAGAACTCTGCTCCAACAAAGGAATCAGATAATTGTCCCGCGCCCACTCCGTCGATAAAATCGTGGGAACAGATGCCACAAAAACAAAAAAGAGTGCAAAAACAGAGAGCGTAAAATATAAAATGTGACGTGATTTCATAAAAATTCCTTAGAGGCTGATTTCAAATTTGTAAACAGCCTCTTATCTTTCGCACCCCATTATAAATCCTCTATGTACTTGTAGGCAAAGAAAATAATGACTTATTTAGTGTATTTTCACTTTAAATATAACTTTTGATCAAAAAATATAACTTTTGATCAAAATTTAATTTAATTTCATTCCCATTAAATACTAAGGACTTAGAATAAAAAATATTTATTACATAAACGATTAAGTGTCAAAAAAACTATCAATTATTTTTTTTATTCATTACACAAAAAATTAAGGACCAACTTTTTACAAGGGGGTAACAATGGATAATCAAAACGTCACAACAGGAGCCTCAGAATTTGAGACAGTTCCTATTTATGATGAAGTTGTAGAGAAGAAGTCAGCGGAAAAAATAGTTGCGATTTTGAGGAGGGTAGAAGAGGGAAACTTTGCTTCAAAAAATGTTGTCGGAATGAATCAAAGAGACATATGTCAAATCTTCTCGCACCATGAGAATGGGAGTGATATTTATGTCCGCATTGCCAATCGTGTTTACAAAGTGATTGAAGAAACCTGGTTAGAGCCAGGGCATTTGGCGATTAGTGGAGTGCAGGAAAAGGAGATTTCTTCGGCAATCAATTTTGATGATACCGTTGTGTTGACTCCGTTTGAACCTGATGTCATGAATCATAGAATTTCGAAGAAAATGATCTTTGCGCTGACTCCGAAACAAACCTATTCTGAAACTGAGATTGAGCAATCTGATTTGATACTCATTGATCATGCGAAGCTGAAACGAGTTGTGGCAAGACAACTTGAAAATCAGTTCTTCCGACTCGGACAACAAGCCCATCTTGAATACCTAGGGAAAAGCTTTTCCCTGACGTGCACGTCGAGTAAAGGGGAGCTGGATCCACCCTCTGATGACTATTTTGAATTCATTAATTCGAAAACAAGCATTCTTTTTGAAGAGACTATCTGGAACCCATATTGCATCATCGAAAAACAACGAACAAAAGAACCCTTAACGTTTTTCTTTGATCTCAACATTTTAGGAATCGATAACTTACCCTCCACCACTCGCCCTCTTATTTATGATGTGGATGAATTGGCAAAGATTGTGAAAAAGAAGTTTCACAATCATTATTTGGTTTCGGGGAGAAAATGCGAGTTCCCCATTGCCCCGGGTGTTAAGATCCAGGCGCATTTAGACTTTATCGATCCTGTACAAATCGATGTGCCGATAAAAGAACAACCGGGAGTCTACGCCAAAGCCTATAAACTCTCCAAAAATTCTTTTATTGAATGTACATCAGATAACGAGAATCTTTGTGCTGTAATGGGAGCTCCTCTACCAGCATCAGGTGTTATTTTCCGAGTCAAAGCCCTAAAGACCACACCTGGATACGACGGGCTTCATGATGACATCCAGAATTGGATTGATGTCAAAGAGTTAAGCGCTATTGTGAGAGAGAAGCTTCCAATTTTCTGTGCAGAAACTGAGGCTTACATCGACTATAAAGACTTAGAACTTAAAATCATTGTCTGCAGTGTTCTCAACGAAGATCTCATTGAAAAAAACAATACCAACATGAAACATTGGGAAATCACCGATTCAACTTTTCTCGATTTTATCGCAACGAGTGACATTCATAAAGTATTCATTTCTAATAGTAAAGTGCAACCGTTGGAATCGATTGACATTGAGGTGAAACCCACCTCATTGATAAGAAGTGATGACACGATTGTTGCAGACAAAGAAAAGTTGTTACAGGCGATTAGGGACTTCACTCCAATCGAGCGAAGCTTGAAACAAGTTTTCGCTGTCCAGCTTGAAAACGGACAGAACTTTGAAGTCAAAGTCAAAAAAATGAAATATAAAAATAAAAAACTCAATGGAACATTATATTCGAATCTTGGAAAAATCATTTCCGATACGGAGATCAATCTCCAGGTTGGTTCGAAAAGTAATATCCAGCTCACATCGGCACCCAAAATTCTGAAATTTAAGAATGACGATCCCAGGGCATCGTTGGAAGAAATTGGGTTGACAGGGTTATCTGACGAAATCATCGAATCAGTTGAGATGTTAGTTTACCCCATGGGAGAGCTTAGGGATTGGGCTGAAAAAATAGGTTTGGAATCTCAAAAAGGGTTGCTTCTTTATGGACCTCCGGGAACCGGAAAAACCACATTTGCTCACGGGCTGGCAAAACTACTGCGGATTCCCAAGGAGCATGTGACAGAGATTGCAGCGAAAGATATCCACAGTAAATGGGTTGGAGATAGTGAAAAGAAGCTTCACAAGCTCTTCGCCCCTGCCATTAAAGCTGCAGAAACGGAAGAAGGAAAGAAAGAGCGTTTTCTGATCTTCATCGATGAAATTGAATCTCTTTGTGCCAATAGAAAAGGGGAAACCTCCTCTTATAAAAAGGATATAGTCGGAGCCCTTCTAGCAGAAATGGATGGGTTCAACAAATTGCAGAATGTCATTGTGGTCGGAACGACGAATGATTTTAAGCGAATTGATCAAGCTTTCTTGAGACCGGGGAGATTCAGCACTCAGCTGGAATTTCCTTTACCGGATGAAAAAGGAAGGCTAAAGATTCTTGAGTACCATACTCGAGATATTCGTGAAAATGATTATCTGATGGAAGATGTTGACCTCGATTGGTATGCGAAGAATATGGAGGGAGCTTCTGGTGACCACTTACGTGGTTTAGTCTTGGATGCGAAGCGATACAATCTTCGTCGCTTAACGAAAGACAAGATCACATCATCGGAAGTTGACGATCATCCTGAAGCTAAGATTTCGAAAGAGGACTTTAAGAAAGCTTACGAGAAACTGAAGAAAACAATGCAGGATGATGGATCACCTCCGATGTTCATGTATACTTAAGAAACTTTTTGGAGTGCGCAGGCTTGCCCTTACAATTTAACACATCTTTTTACGTTCTCCGCTGTTTTGGTAAAAATATCAGGATTAACAGGATCGTAAACGACAGGATAAACAGGATATAGGAGAAGGATCCTGTTTATCCTGTCGTTTACGATCCTGTTAATCCTGTTTTTTTATCGTCAAAA
>JAAKFL010000097.1 GCA_011065065.1 Chlamydiota bacterium
TTTTGGTAAAAATATCAGGATTAACAGGATCGTAAACGACAGGATAAACAGGATATAGGAGAAGGATCCTGTTTATCCTGTCGTTTACGATCCTGTTAATCCTGTTTTTTTATCGTCAAGAAAGAGATGTGTAGAGTTGTAATGGTTTACTCTTCACTGAGATAAAACGAGACATCTCGACGTAACTTGAAGATGCCCCATCCATTCAGAATCAACAACATCATCTGAATAATCGACATAATGGTCAAGGCTTGACGGCTTTCGAGAAATGTAAATGAGATAAAAAATAATGTTGCAAATACATAAAACAACTTCCGTCCATGTTGAGGGGATAAGAACTCCGCACACTTCATCCCTACGCAAAAATAGGCAATGATTGTGGAATACCCCAATGACAAGATAAATAAAGGCATAAAATAATTCATGTAAGGAAAATATTGTGACAAAGCCATCTGAACCAAAAGTGATTCATGAATCGGCATTGTCCAAACATCAGTCACCAAAATCAACAACACACTTGTTGTACACACAACAAAAATATCTAAAAACAGATCAATGAAAATCAGTGACGACTGTCTTTCCGGAACCTGAGAACTACTTTCACTATAAATCACCGCAGCATATCCAATTCCCACATCACTTGCATAACAACCACGCCTTATCCCTTGCGTAATCGTGATCATCAATGTACTTCCGACAAATCCCCCAACTGCAGCATGTCCAGTAAATGCTGATGTGAAAACAGTGGCAATTGCTTCTGGAAGCTTGCCAAAATTATTCAGCAATATCCAAAGTCCCATACTGATAAAGATCAAAATAAAAATCGGAATAACAGCACTACATATTTTCCCAACACGCTTGACTCCACCACTCCCAGCATAAATCACAAACATCAATAAAACAAAAGCCACAGCAAAAACATTCAATCCAAAGTTGGCACTCAGACTTTCCGTCACAATCCGAAACTGATAAATTTCGACACCATAAACACACAGCAGCAAAGCCACTGCCATGGGAGCCCACATCCCTTTAAAGACCCGCTGTAAAAAATACATGGGACCACCGTCATAACTCCCCTCTTCATTCTTGATCCGATAACGCATTCCCAAATAGACTTCGGAATACTTCATCACCATCCCTAAAATCGCTGTCACCCAAACCCAAAAGAGAGCTCCCGGCCCACCTATCTGAACAGCCGTGCAAATCGCGACAATGTTTCCAATTCCAATGCATCCACCCAAACAGGCAAAAAACGCATTCAATGGATGAACTCCCACTCGCTTCTCTTTCGCAGGCTTAAAATAACCAATAAATATTTTTGCCGCCTCGGGAAAACGACGAATTTGAGCAAAACCCGATATAAAAGAAAGCCACAAACCTAATAAAATAATAATCGGAAAGCCCACATAGGCCCAAATCATATCATCAAATAAATCAATATAATCAAACATTTATATTTCCAATATAATTTAAATTATAAAACTAACAATTTACAAAATTATTTAACACTATAAACTTTTCTTTCCAGTAATAATGATCTAATAGTCCCTCGGTCTCACGTCCCATGATGTGATAGGCCACAAAGAGAGCTTCTACAGAAGCCAAGCCTATTTCGGGGTCGGAACAGTCCTCTTGCTTCCTTGGGTAGGCGGTCCGATAGTGCTTGGGCAGAGAACGTCTGAGGACCCCGTTTAAGCTTGATTTTGACTGCTTGATCATCACCTCTGCATACCGCCACGTGGCATCGAAAACGCACAGTCCTCTCCCAGCATCATCCGAAGTCAGAACAGGGGCATCCATATCGAGCAAAATGTACCCCTTTAAATTGGGCAAAGTTTGAGTCGGATAAGAAAAAAATTGAAAATCAGGACGATTTTCTAGACCTGTTAAACTACATTTTTTGAGATTTTCTCGTCGATGACGATAAATCACAGTAGGTGGATAATCTTGCATTAATCGAGATCTTCATTTAAAATTGGTACCAAGATCATAACGCAAAAAATGATTATGATCAAAGTAAAATAGGAGGTTTCCTAATGAAACTCATTAATATTAAGTTCGCTACATTTCTAATTTGTCTATTTATGGTTTCTTCATCGTATGCCGCCATACAATGGCAAACAGATTATCCAAAATCTCTTCAGCAGGCCAAAGCTGAGTCTAAGCCAGTTTTATTATTCTTTACTGGATCTGACTGGTGTGGTTGGTGCAAGAAGCTCGATAAAGAAGTTTTTCAAACAAATGAATTTGAATCGGCAATGGGAGACAAGTTGGTCTATGTTGAATTGGATTATCCTCTTTCATCAAATCAGGATACCAAAACAAAACAGCAAAATGAGCAGTTGAAGAATAAGCATAACATCAAAGGATACCCGACAGTGATCCTGATTGATGCCAACGAGAAAGTTCTGGGCCAAACTGGATACAAAGCTGGCGGTGGCAAGAAATATGCTGATCATCTTTCCCAGATGATCCGGTAATTTTCCATGAAGGCGCGCGTTCTGATTGCGCCTTCTTTTTTTTATTTACTTTTTGCAGTAGTGATGTTAGATTTTGTCCAAACTAGCGAGAGATGCCGGTGACGATTGCCAACTTTCTGACAATTTTGCGATTATTGATCAGTCCCTTCTTTTTACTGATTTACATTTACCCGAAATATTTCTACGTCACCCCCTTCACACTTCCGTTTGTGCTCCTTTTCCTCTTTTTAGTGATGGAACTTTCCGATTTATTTGATGGCTATGTGGCTCGCAAGTATGATCAGGTCACTGATTTAGGAAAGCTATTGGATCCTATGGCGGATAGCATTACTCGCACCTCGGCCTTTTTAACCTTTACTCAAGCCCCTGTTCATTTGCCAATTCTTTTTGTGTTTATCTTTTTGTATCGCGATTCAGTGGTGAGCACTTTAAGGACCATTTGTGCATTAAGAGGTTATGCATTAGCGGCGAGATCGAGTGGCAAGATTAAGGCTGTGATTCAGGCTGTGGCGATTTTTGTGATTCTAGCAGCGATGATTCCCCATTCTTTGGGTGGGATTAGTGATTTTACACTCAATGCCTTAGCGACTGTTGTGGCGGGCGTGGCTGCCTTATACTCCATGTATTCAGGAGTGGAGTATATTGTCGTCAACCGGCAATATTTGGTGCAGATGTTGGGGAAAGATTAAGTGGCCACTTATCCACAGGTAAATTTCATCGCTAATTTTCTTCACAAAATCATTAAAAATCTGGGCTTTTTTGCCTAAAACCTTGAAGAAATAGAGTAAAAATAACCAATTTCTGTTCTCACCCCCTTATTATTCAAATATTTGTTATAGATAAAAAAATGAGGGTATTATGTTCAATAGGTTTTTCTTAGAATGGAAAATACAGTACCCATTATTTCGATGGGTGGTAAATCTTATCTTGGCCATCATTGTTTTTATTGCCGCCATGATCGGGGGGTCTCTCGGAATAAAAGGGATAGCACTTGAGTTTTCTCTCATTTGGCCTGCGGCTGGAATTTCACTAGCAGCAGTACTTTTATTTGGTTTTAGGGTATTACCCGGAGTTTTTCTGGGTAATTTCTGCTATAATTTCCTCCAACTTTATGCCCCTGCTCCCTTGATTCTTGATGATATTATCGTGGCCGGATTCGTTTCCCTGGGGTCTACATTTCAAGCCTTCTTGGGAGGATATATTATCAGAAGATACACTCTCGATGAATATTTCAATTCGTTGAAAGATGTCCTAATTTTTCTAATTCCTGCAGGCCTATTAACTTGTGTGATTGCCAGTACCATAGGGAATTTTGCTGTCTTTTTATATGGCGGACTTTTTGAAAAAGACATTCTCTATACTTGGGTAACTTTCTGGCTTGGGGATCTGACGGGCGTTTACATTTTCACACCGTTACTGGTCATTTGGGCTTTAGAAAAGCCTAGTAAGACACAAAAGAAATACGTGATCGAAGCGATCCTCATCCTAATATTTTTCATTATTATCAGCTACGCAACCTTCGTATTGAATTACCGATTTACGCACTTGTATCTACCACTCTGTATTTGGGCTGCTTTTCGCTTTTCCATGCACGGGGCTACCTTAATGGTCTTCCTCACCAGCGTTCTCACAATACTTCTTACATCTTTAGGTTTTGGACCTTTCGTTCCCACACCCTCTGTCATCAATCCCCTGCTCTTTTTGGTTAGCTTTTTGGGGGTGATTGTATCGACGTCTTTAATCTTGGCAGCGGTCATAAAAGAGCGGGAACAATCAAGTATAATTTTAGAGAAAAGTAATTATGAACTCCAGGAAGAAGTGCATAATAAGCTGGAAGAAATCCGGGATATCTATCACGAAATGTTTCTCAAAGAGAAACATGCATCTATAGGAATCAAGACATTTGAAATCACAAAACACATCCTTTTTTATCTGAATAAGATTCGAGATTTGGCAAAAGAGAGTTTTCAACCAATCAACACTCTTGAAGAGGGTTTGAAACATGAGATAAAAGTTCTTTCTTCGAAACTTGCCCCAAGCTTCCAAAAAGAATTAAAAAAAATCGATAGAATCATGAACTTAATCTTGCAATCAGAAGAACACGCGAATCGGATCGCAAAAATGATCCAAGAACACATCGCACAATCATCCAAAGAAAAATTGGGTATCAAAATTGTGAACTTGCATACTATTCTAAATAAACGTCTAAAGGAAGCTTTAGAAACGATGCAACAGCTAGATGAGACATTTATCTTAAGTGTTGAAAAGAAATATGACCGAAATGTCACCTCCATCACAGCGCTTCCATGGGAATTAGCGTATGCTTTCGATCAATTTATCAACCACGCGCTTCAGTCCATGAGATACAAACGGGAACAACTGGGTGAAAGTTATCAACCAAAGCTTGAAATCAATACCCGTGCGACTAGCAACGGGTGTAATATCGTGATTAAAGATAATGGTAAAGGTGTTACAGAAAAGGAGCTGGAAACATTGTTCACCCCCTTCCAAGAAAAAGAGCTCGTCACAGGGGAACGTGGTTTTGGACTCTCCCTCGCCTACGACATTATCGTCGATATTCACCATGGAGAGGTCCAGGTAGATTCAAAAGAGGGATTTTACTTTCACTTGACGGTAAAACTCCCTACCCATCCCTACACGACCTAGTGGCCATTTTTTTCACAGAGAAACACAGAGTCTGGCACAGAGTAACACAGAGAAATGTTCTGATCCAATTCGTTATTGAAGTCCACATCTCTGTGTCACTCTGTGCCAGACTCTGTGTTTCTCTGTGAAAAAAATGGCCACTAAGAACGAATCTTCTCGTAAAGATCCAGGTATTCTTTAACAGGCCTCTTCCAACTGAAATCCATATTCATTCCATTGATCATGATCTCACGCCAACGCATAGGCTCGTCAAACCAGCATTTAAACGCACGGTCCAGCGCTGTGTTGAAACTTTCTGGAGTCGGGTCATCAAACAGATAACCATTTCTCTCTTCAAAAGGAAGGTCCGAAGTGTCGACGTCCACCACGGTATCGGAAAGCCCGCCAGTTCTCCTGACAATCGGAACTGTGCCGTATTTCATGGAAATCAATTGAGTCAGTCCACAAGGTTCAAAAATGGAGGGAACAATGAACATGTCGCTTGCGGCAAATATTCTGTGCGCCGTCTCTTCATTGTGTTTTAAAATGAGCCGAACATGAGGATGATCAGCGAAATGGTGCATCAATTCATGAAACTCACGATTGATTCTGGGAATTGTCGTCGTACCAAGAAGGACAAATTGTCCTCCTAATTCAAGAGTTCGAAACAGAGCATGCCGCATCAATTCGACCCCCTTTTGCGGAACCAGCCTCGCCACACACCCCACAAGAGGACGGTGTCTTTCATCGAGCATCAACTCTTCGCGGAAGCTATTTTTCACAAAAGCTTTTCGGTCGATTGTGCTGTGATCGTTATCATCTTGAGGCTTTTCGCGGCTCGAGTAGTGGGCATGAAGGTAGGGATCTGTTTCGGGATTCCAGAAGGCGTAATCGAGACCATTGACAATTCCATAAATTTTGTCAGAATGTTGTTTGAGAAAATCTCCTAAACCCTTCCCCTCTTCTTCCGTCTGAATTTCTTTTGCATAGGTTTTAGACACTGTGGTAACGGCATCGGCGTAAGCTATGCCCGCTTTCATAAGATTCAAATGGGTGGGGTCACCTGGAACACTCAATTTATCTTCTGACGCGTAGTCTTTGCCTTTCACTCCTAATTTATCAAGATCCAAATCGAGACATTTTCCCTGGTAAGCTAAGTTGTGAATGGTGTAGGCAATTTTGAGACCATTTGCGCCAAGTTCATGGTAAACATCTTGATACAAAGGAGCCATCATTCCCGTATGCCAGTCGTGCAAATGGAGAATATGCGGTTCCATCCCTCGAGCCTTCATGAGTTCTAAAGCAGCCTTAGAAAAATAGAGATAACGTTCTATATCATCTTCGCAACCGTAAATGCACCCGCGGTTGAAAAATAATTTAGGGTGATGAGTTTCAATGAAGTAAACTTTGAGATTCTCGACCCATCCGAGCCAAATCGTATTTGAAATTTCTTTGCCATCATATTCGAAAACAAGTTCGGGTTCATCGACATGAAGATCGGTGATGGATTCAATATCGATGATGTCGTATTTAGGAATGATGACATCGAGATCATGACCTTCCCACGCAAGTTCGTGAGAAAGCCCCAGAATAACATCGGCGAGACCTCCCACTTTGGCAATAGGAGCCAACTCCGAAGCGACGTGAACAATATGCATAAAAAACTCCAAGGTACTATTCTGTCACAAATTTTGATTTTTAACAACTCTATGTTTTGGAGCTCGAGCTTGACTTATAAATTTAACCGCGAAGAT
>JAAKFL010000098.1 GCA_011065065.1 Chlamydiota bacterium
GGAGAGTTTTTATGTCTTTTTCAACAGAATACAATCAAGCCATACCAGCAGTGATTACAGATTCTGAAGGAAATTTGCTTGTGCATCACATCCATCCTCCTTTGGAAGAACTCAAGGCAACAGAAAGGAGGGATGCAGAATTAAAAGCCAGTAGCGTTCGTGTTTGTATCAATCAGTTAGTAGGTCTTAAGAAATGTAGTCATTTGGATAGGCATCAAATAGGATATCTTAAAGAAGATATCGCTAAGGAAGCTGTTTGTCTGATGGAATTGGAAAAAATTATAAGGGATGAGCTTCTACTTGAAGCGCATAAGAAGCTCTCTCTATCAGCCAAACTACTAGACAACCAATCATAAAACAGCCGAAGGCCACCATGAATTCAACACTTGCAAGATCCGGAAGGATTGGGAGTTCGGCGATAAGTCGATTGCTGACGTTCTGATATTCCCAAAATGGCCAAACCGTCGGTAAAGCGCCCAACATAAATCCAATCATACATGACAGCGTCAGGTCGTGATAGTGATTCAAAAACCAACGGATCAATTGTGAAAAGGAGATGGCTCCCACGATAATCCCGCAACCGAGACTAAAAATCATGAGTATAGATTCCCAATGCAACCCTGTTGTGATACGAGCTAACGCTTCAATGATCGCAGGGTAGGCGCCAAAAACCGTTAAGACATAGCTTCCAGATATTCCAGGTAACAACATGGCGCAGACACCTAAAAGCCCACAAAAAAACATCCACGCCAACGTCAATAAAAATGACTCATGCGGAGCGGCCAGATTGAGATGGATCATGAGGGGAATGATCGTGATCGCTGCCGCGACAAAAACACCGATGGCAAATGAACCATAGATCCCCATATTTCTTTCCTGAATTCTTTGCGAGCAGTGAAAAGAGGAGGCCAAGATCAACCCCATAAAGAGGGCAAACAAGTATCCCCGATAAACAGGGTCATTGAGTAACAGATGAAAAAACGGAGCCAACGAGAATATGGCGATTCCCATTCCCAAAACAAGAGCTAAAAGATATTGCCAGGCCACGTCTTTAAAGAGTGTTTTCCATTTGCCTTGAATGAGATTCTGGAAGGCTTCATAATTGAAAGTACAAAGACTGCGAATGAAGTTTTCGTAAACCCCCATGATTAAAGCCATCGTCCCGCCTGAAACGCCAGGAACCAGATCAGCCGTTCCCATGCACAATCCGCTCAAGAATAGCCGCAACCATTCTCGTGGATTACGGGGACGTGGCTTTTGGGAAGACATTAGAGGACCTCAAAATAACGAGCCACAAAATAGGCTACTACTAATATTCCTCCAAATGCAGCCAACAAAACGGAATTCGGTAACCATTTCACTCCGGAACCAGGAGATCCCCTCTTCTCAACAGTCCCAATTCCGTATGAGAATTCTAGATCCCCTTTTACTTGAAATAATTCCATGTTCTCGCGCACCATCTTCTCACCATCAAGCCCCAAAAACTTCGCATATTGACGGAGGAATCCCTGAGCGTAAACAGGGGAGATCAGACGTTCCATCTCGCCTTCTTCCAAGGCATTTAAATGGCTCATTTGAATCGAGGTGGCATTCTGAGCTTCCTTCAAGGAGATATTTAACTCATTTCGTTTTTGTTTTAATTCATCACCTAAAGATTTAAAATCTTGCTTCATCCTTTGTCCCTTTAAATTTGACAGCTGTTCAATATTGAATTATACAATATTTTCTCTTTATCAGCTAACAATTAAGTCATGTCTTGGCTTGCCTTTACATTTATACATATCTTCTGGTTGACGAAAAAAAGACAGGATTAACAGGATCGTAAACGACAGGATAGACAGGATACTTCTCCTACATCCTGTTTATCCTGTCGTTTACGATCCTGTTAATCCTGTCTTTTTTTATCTATTCCGGCGAAGGCAAGGCTTCGCACTCCTAAATGTTGTAAAGTAAAAATTTTATTTACATGTTAAATCGGACCGATTAAAGTCCGAGACTTCGAGACTCAAACAGTTTTCATGTAACCAGGAGGTTCCTATGAATGTCATCTCAATATATCTTGATACAGAAACAAAACCTGGATATGGGGGCGACTGGGAAATTGAAGAACTCGGCTGCTATGATCCGAGTCGTACTGAAGAGTCACTTAAGTCATGGAAAATTAGAACGCTTGCAAATGATACAGTAACACCCACATTCCCTGAAGTTTTTAAGAAAGCCGTTTCTTGGATAGAAAGATATAAGAACGAAGAGGATACAATTTTGTTAGTCTGTCATAATCGATTTGATATAAATGTCATAAAAAATACTTGTTCACGATTTACTCTGTCTTTCCCTTCCCATTGGAAAACATTTGATACGGTACCTCTATTTCGTCGAGTGATTCCCACAAGAATGCATAAATTGCAGTATTTGAGACTTATCGCTGGTGTGAAGGCTTGGGTACAGCATCGCGCCGATGAGGATGCGAAAGGTTTACATAGCGTTCTTGCAAAAGTTTGTGACACTCAAACAATATTTAAATCATGCCAAAATGAGTCAACGAGTCTTGATATTGTTTCCAAAAGAATTCTTTCACAAAGAAAAGTCATTCCGATCTTTTACGATTTTACGCTTTCTCGTTACATGAAAAAGGAAAAATTTGAGGATTATCCCGAGACCAATTCTTACCCTAAGATTCTTAAAATTGATGGCTATTGTCCTTACCGCTCTGATAACCAAAGATTTTCTACGTTCATAAACCCAGGTGATGATGTGGAAATCGATCCTGAATATTCTCAAGGAATTCAAAAAGAAGATCTTGAGGGACAACCAACTTTTAGAAAAGCTATATCCCGGTTTCGAAAATGGAGTCAAGGATGTCTTGAGGGGCATGTTATTGGAAAAGTCGCACATGTAGCCTACAATAATTTTAAGCTTCATAACAAAATTTTGGATCTTGAATGTGAAACACATTTCGGTTGTAAATACGATGACGTGATTCTTAATAACGAGGATCTGATACACAAGAATGTTGTTCATTTTGATTTGAGTTATTTCAAAAGTTGTCTCGTTCATGGATTTCCTCGTAAATCGATTTGGGAAAAGGGAAAAGATAAGGTGTTTGATGATGTTCTCGAGTATTTCAAAATTCCTACCGATGGTGATTGCCTTGATAAGACCCATCAACTTTATGAAGCGATGATCGGTTCGGCAGATCGTCATGCCGTAGGAAATGCATTGCTTCAAAAGCCCAACATTAAAGCGGTTGCGGAGGTCGTTAAGCCTCATTTTGTTCCCCGTCCGACAGTTCCCTATCCGATTTTTGCTGATACAGAAACAACTGGACTTCCCCCTAAAAGAGGGGAAAAGGGGGATTGGCCTAGAATAGTGCAAGTTGCGGGGTTTGCTCCTCTTAAAAAAAAGGAAAATCAGTGGTTCAAATCAAGTGTCAATCCGGGGATTCTAATTCCGGCCGAAGCGACTGATATACATGGTATTACTGATGCTGATGTGAAAGATGCTCACAACTGGTCAAAGATTGGCAGTGATTACTATGATTGGGCTCTTGATGGCGTGAAAGCTTGGATGAAACCAGTCTTTATTTTTCATAATGCCAATTTCGACTGGTATGTCATCGCTAGGGAAAATAAACGGATGTCAGTAACAACTCGGTCAGATATGAAATTCTTTTGTACATACCAATTGTCACGAGTTTTGCGAGGTGGAACATATGGTCATAAACTTGAAAATCTTGCTGAGGCCTTCGGTATTGATCATCAGGAAGCTCATGACGCCAAGGGAGATGTAGCCACAACATTCGAAGTGTTCAAAAAATTGATCGAACCATTAAGTCCTGACGAAGCCTACAATGCGATACACCTTAGGGAAAATCCAAGATCATCGAAAGAAGTAGCCCATAAGATACAAGAGGCTTTAGAAGGTGACGGCACTCAAATAGTCAGCATTACGAGTGGAAAACGGGTGGTCAGCAAGCGTCCACGGGATGAGGGCTGCTCGACCGATCCTGCTCAAAAAAAGAAGGCGCGGACGAAAAAAAGTCAGGAACCATCAAAACGTGCTGCTTCAGAGGTAAAACTAAGAAGAAGCGCTAGACTTAAGAAAAAACGCACTGTTTAAAATATTTAATTGATAAAGGGAGTGGGGAACTAGCTTCCTATTCCCTTATCCTTGAATTTTATCGCTCTTTACAGTATTATAGTATTTTTCTAACAACCTAATAAATTGGGGTAAATTCAAAATGGCTAAGAAACGTGAAAATATTACTTTGAAAAGCTCTAAAAGTAATCACACCTATCATACAGTGAAGAACAAAACGAATTCACCAGATCGAATTGAGCTTAAGAAATATGATCCAAATGTTCGGGAACACGTCCCTTATAAAGAATCTAAGAAATAGAGTCCTTGGCTAATGTTTGAATTTTCAGTTGCATGTAAATATTTGATCCCGCGTTGGCGGCAATTGTCAGTCTCAATCATTAGCATGATTTCCATTCTGGTGATCTCTCTTGTTGTCTGGCTGATTCTGGTCTTTTTTTCTGTGACGAATGGTCTTGAAAAAAACTGGGTTGAAAAGCTGCTTGCATTGACGGCACCGGTTCGGATAACACCGACTCAGGAATACTTTGACTCTTATTACTATCAAATCGACAGCATCAGTGAAGCTTCTGATTATTCGTATAAATCGCTACGTGAAAAAGTTAAGAGTCCTCAATCGGATCCCTATCAATCAGACTTTGATGAAGAGATCCCGATGAATTGGTCTTTTGCGGATGAGAATGCTAACGGGGAGTTAAAAGACATTGTACAATTGGCTTTTCAATCGGCAGAGGGTTTGGAGGAAACGGGATTATCGGTCAGTTGTTTTGAAACTTCGGTGGGGAATTTGCAACTTCAGCTGATCCGTAAAGGAGCTCAATCTCAACTCAATCAATCTGCTTATCTGAATTCATTTGATCCTCAGAACCAAGACTTAAAAAAGACTCTGCTGTCTGGGTCATTTGAGGGGGAGATTCCTTCAATAGGTGGAACTGATGGGATTCTTCTTCCGAAGAATTTTCAGGAAGCGGGAGTCCTTGCGGGGGACAGGGGAGTTCTCAGCTATCATATCCCGACAACCTCATCGATGCAGGAACAGCGGATCCCCGTTTATGTGGCGGGCTTTTACGATCAGGGTGTGATCCCGATTGGCGGAAGATTTGTTTGGGTCAATCCCGATGTGATCTCCATGGTCAGCTCAGCATTTGATGTGAGCGGCGGGACCACCGCGACAGGAATTAATGTGCGGTTTGATGATTTTGAACGGGCAGGAGTTGTCAAGGCCGAGCTTGAAAAACGTCTTGAAGACGAAGGTATCGCTTCTTACTGGAAAGTGGAAACTTTCCGGGAGTTTGCTTTTACAAAAGATCTGTTGCAACAACTGCGTAGCCAAAAGAATTTATTTAGCATCATTTCGATTGTCATCATCATTATCGCTTGTTCGAATATTATTAGCATGTTGATTATCTTGGTCAATGACAAGAAGATGGAAATTGGGATTTTGAGATCAATGGGAGCTTCGTCAAAAAGTATCGCAGCCATCTTTGGATTTTGCGGAGTCATCATGGGGTTATTAGGGAGTTTAATCGGAATTGCCTTAGCCGTCGTCACACTTCAGAATATTCACTTGTTGATTGATTTCATCAGCTACGTGCAGGGACACGAGCTCTTAAACGCCCGCTTTTTTGGTGACGTGATTCCCAATCAGATTAACGGTGAAGCGTTAACCTTTGTATTGGTCGCGACAGTCTTGATTTCATTGATTTCTGGCATTATCCCAGCGGTGAAAGCCAGCATGATGAAACCATCCGATATTTTGAGGTCAGAATGATATTAGAAGCTGAGAACATTCATAAGACCTTTCGGGGGCCGACACCATTTCAGGTTTTGAAGGGAGTCTCCCTCCAAGTGAATCGCGGAGAATCGGTGGCAATTATGGGGCGATCGGGAGAAGGGAAAAGCACCTTGCTGAGTATCCTGGGAACCTTGGATGAACCTGATCAAGGCAACCTTAAGATCGGGGGACTACCCGCCTCGTCTTCTTTACTGAATGAGATCCGTTCGAAGAACGTCGGGTTTATTTTTCAGTCGTTTCATTTGATGCAGGACTTTACAGTACTGGAGAATATTCTCATGCCCGCGAAAATTGCTCGAGTTCCCTGTGGGAAGGGGAGTGAAGCTTATAATCGGGCCCTATCATTGATTGAGCGTGTGGGATTAGGAGATCATACCCATCAATTAGCCAAGTTGCTTTCCGGTGGTGAAAAGCAGCGCGTGGCCATTGCGCGAGCGCTGTGTAATGATCCTGATATTATTATGGCGGACGAGCCCTCTGGAAATCTTGATTTGGCGAATGCACAGTCTATTCATGATCTGTTGATTACCTTGGTGAAGGAAGAGGGGAAGTCATTGATCTTAGTCACGCACAGTCCGGAGCTTGCCCGTATGTGCGACCGTGTGTATGTCTTGCAAGAAGGCAAGCTGTTAATGGCATAAGTCAGTTCTTGGAGCCCCGAGCGGCTATCGCCGCTCATATCGTGAAGTAAACTCAGCAGGGCTGGAAGCCCGACATTTGTCAGCCCAGTCTGTAGCGAAGCGGAGGGCTGGGAAAACGAACAAAAAAACATCAAAGCCCTGAAAGGGTGACACTGACCGCGGCTTATGTCACCCTTTCAGGGCTTTATATGATGTTTGAATGGTCCCAGGCCTCCGCTCCGCTACAGCCTGGGCTGACAAATGTCGGGCTTCCAGCCCTGCTGAGTTTACTTCACGATATGAGCGGCGATAG
>JAAKFL010000099.1 GCA_011065065.1 Chlamydiota bacterium
GTCCCCTATTCTTTGATTATCCTACCGATCCTTTTGGTGGGAATCGGTGTCTTCTTTGTTCATGCAAACGATCTTCGCATTGATCCGGATGTGAGCATGGAGAGGTTTTGGACTGGTCTTCTTTTCACTGTTTCTTCCATTGCCATGTGGGCTTGGTATGCGGTGAATAATGCCCAATACCTCAAATCTCAAAAAGATTTAAATTTCGTGGATTTTAACATAATCATCGGTGTTTGGTGTCTTTTGTTATCAGTCGTTTCTATGGTTTTCATGGCGATTGTGCCTATGGAGCAATTTCATTTAACATCTTCCAGTTTGACATCAAATGAGCTTACTTGGTTTTTAATTGCGGCAATCCTCTTAGGTTTTTTTGGATCATATATGGGAACATTCTTTTGGTTTCGCGCTTCAAAAATGCTTCCGGTGACATTAGCAGGACAGATCATTGTTGCAGAAACCTGCTGCGGATTGTTGTACACGTACATTTATCAGCAGAGGTTGCCGATGTTATATGAAGTGATTGGATTTGTTTTGGTAGTGAGTGGGGTTTTGATCTCATTGAGGAGAATCCAGCAGTACCAATTACAGAAAGCTGCTTTAACGACGTGACTTATTTTTTTATTAACGCAAAGAAGCAAAGACACGAAGACGCAAAGATTTGTGCTTGCACATTATGATCATGAAATGATCTCGAACTTTTAGACGCAGATGGCGCATCAGATGAATTCTTTCTTTGCTTCTTCGCGTTAAAAAAAATAAATCACTTCTCCGATGTTGATACTTCCTTTGTCTCTTCACGGATTAGCCGCGGTAGCCGATCCACTGGCTCCAACACATCAATCTCCTGATCTGTGCTGGCTCCGGTCTCCTTCAATTTCCGTGCTGTCACCAAGATGCGACTTTCAAACGATCCCACACTCTTATTATACGCATCAATCGTCCGCTCCAATCCCTTCCTCATGTCAACAAAATGGTTGGCCAACACAAATATCCTTTCGTATAGCTGCCTGCCAAGATCACTGATCTGTTGCGCATTCTCCGCTATCTTCTCTTGCCGCCATCCATAAGCCACAGACCGCAATAACGAGATCAAAGTTGTGGGAGTTGCCAGAATCACCCGCTGTTCCACACCATATTCAATCAAACTGGGATCCATTTCTAAAGCGGCGGAAAAAAATGTCTCGCCTGGAAGAAAGAGTACGACAAACTCAGGTGTCGATTTAAATTGATCCCAATAGCCCTTCGATGCCAATTGCATAATATGCTTCCTGACATGCTTCGCGTGTTCCATCAGCTTCACTTTTCGGATTTCTTCATCATCAGTTTCTAGAGAATCAAGATATCCCTGTAAGGGGGTCTTAGAATCAACGACAATCTCTTTTCCTCCAGGTAATTTAACCACCATATCAGGGCGTAAACGTCCATCCTCGCTGGAAACCGATTGCTGCTCTTTGAAATCGCAATACTCCAACATCCCTGCAATCTCGACTACGCGACGGAGTTGCATCTCCCCCCACCTTCCACGGACAGTCGGTGTTCTGAGTGCTTTGACGAGATTCGATGTCTCGTTTTGAAGACGGGACTGGGCTGTAGCCAGGCTTTTCACCTGTTCTCGGATACTGATGTGAGTCGACGAGAGAGTATTTTTCAAATCTTGGTGACTTTGATCGGTTTTTTTCAGGGATTCCTTAATGGGTTTGATCAATTCATCAATAGCTTTGTAGCGATGATGGATCTCTACCTTAGCCCCTTCATGATACTTCTCAAATTTCGCTGTTGCGAGATCGAGAAAAGACATGGTATTTTGTTTCAGAGCATCCGCAGAAAGTGCCTTAAAAGAATCAGTCAGCTGCTTTTGAGCTTGATTGAGCAGCTCGACTTGTTCAGCAGCCCGCTTTTTTTCTACTTCAAGCAGCGTTTCAAGCTCAACAATGCGGATCTTAAGTTGGTTTTTTGATTCATGAAGAGCTTGGATTTCATGGGTTTTTAATCGAATCGTCCGTTCGCGCCAAATGATGATCGAAAGCAACACAACAGACAAACACCCAAGGATTGTTAAGACGGCAATAAACATGAGATTGGTTCCTCCAAACCACACCATAGCATAATGATGGTATTAAAGATATGAGGCCAATTGATTCAAAAGGACATTTCCTCCATATAGTCAATTAACCAAGGGGTCATTATGATTCGAGATCTATCCAATAACCCTATCCCACAATTACCTTACGAAGTTTCCACCCTCGTGTTTAGTCACCTCGAACCCTCGATGAAACCCATTCTTTCTTTAGTCAAGAAAGCCTGGAAAAACTTTGTCGAAGAGAACACAACTTTGCACCAAATGTGGAAAACCGAATATACGATCACTGGAGAAATTGAAGGGAAAAAATTTAGTTGTTTAGTCATAGATTATACCGGTTTTACAGCTGTCGAACATTTTGGTCACCAATATTATGAAGATGAAATGGTGCCCTCTTTTTCCATAAGTGTAAAAAATCACGCGATCTGCAATTTAAGATGCTTATATCAACTCGGATATCAATCAATCAGAAGTCTTGAAAGAAATGACTATATATGTTCCGACAAATTTGAGATTACAAGTCTCAATCCCAACATCATCAAAATCTATGAACACGATAGTAAAAACTTAGAGTCCATTTTCTATGTCGACATGTCAATTGAAGTAAAGTCAAAAGAATATCCCTATTATTTCGTATATAAATATATCCCCCAACATGTTGAGCCCGCTGTTGTGAAAGAAAAAATTTCAGAATTTTTAGCAGAAAATCCTCTTAAAGAGTACCGTTGCTACCATAATCGGTATGGACTGATTATTGAAGGTAAAAACAAGCGCAACATCTTTGAAGTCTATTACGCGCAACCAGATGAACTCAAATTTTCCAAACTTGATATTCAGGAAAGTTCCTACTTATATCAATATATGAAATACTTTGGAAAAAATAAAAAGAGGGTAAAAATAAAACTTAAAATTTCAGCTAAAAATAAGAAAAAATATTATTATGGTGATATCGAGAAAGAAGTTGTTATCATCAATTATAAACACAAAAAACAGATCACTCCCTATCTCAATGGAGAACCTGCCGAAATCGTCGAAAAAAGCGATGGTTTCAAATTACCCTACTCCATAAAAAAATATTTTTTTTGCATGTAAATTATTTTTTTGATAAAACAACTCTCAGTTTCATCAAGGAGGTCATAATCATGATTCAAAACTTATCCCATAATCCTTTTCCAGTACTCCCCTATGAAATCTCAACCATGGTGTTTGGCCAACTTGACCCCTCGTTCACACCGACACTTTCTTTAGTCTCCAAAACATGGAAAAACTTTGTCGAAGACAATCAAACCCTTCATCGCACATGGAAAACTGAATATACTCTGAACGGAGAAATCAATAGAAAACCTTTCTCTTGTCTGGTTCAAGATCATACCGGTATCGCTTCCGTGCGCTCTGTTGAAATCGATCCCGACACTACTGAGCCAAAATTCGATGTCAAAATCAAAAACCATTGTCTATCCCTTGACGAGAGAAAATATCTCCAACCAGAATATGATTGTCTCAGAGAAAAACCTTTGGGTTTTTGGTATCGCATCTCAGACCAAATCACGCTCCGTAAAATCGATGCTGATATCGTCGAGATTTCTGAACACGATACCGACGATAAGAATTGTGTCTTTTACGTCGATACCTCATTCGAGTACAAGACAGAAGAAAAAATTTACTACTTTGTCTATGATTTTTGGCCTCATATCACTGACCCAAATGCCGACAACCGAATAGACAAACTATTTTCAGAAACTCATCTGAGTGAACACCGCTGCTTTCAAAACCGTTTTGGCACCGTCATTGAAGGGCACAATGATCAAGATGATCTAAGGATATTTTACGCAAAACCAGATGATACGAGTTTTCAAGAGCTCGATCAGATTGTCGAGCTTGGTTGGTTAATGAATTCTTATGCCGTAAGGACTGCGAAAGAAACAGATGAATATGTCTTGAGTTACATGAAGGAGCACCATTCCATTCTATATAAAATGAGTCGTAAGAAAAAATGGGTCAAACCTTCAGATTCGAAAAGGAATTACTTCCTTCGCAAACCCTCAAAATCTAGAAGTGCCGCATGGTTGCGAAAAAACATGATTCGGATGGATACTCCTGAAGGCTACTACGGACCTATTGGATATGAAAACCGCATCATCCTCGTCAATTATGATTCACCAACAAAGGAAATCATTCCCTACCTCAACGGAGAACCCGCCAAGACCATCAAACAAACCGATGGTTTTACATTAACTTACCCTGTCAGGACATTGTGAAGGAATTCTTATGATCCAAGACATCTCTGATAACCCATTTCCAGAGCTGCCCTATGAAGTCTCAACAATTGTGTTTGGCCATCTTGATCCAACGCTCACCCCAACACTCTCTTTAGTCTCTAAAACATGGAAAAGCTTTGTTGAAAAGAATCGAATCCTTCTTCGCACATGGAAATTCGATTACACCTTTGTAGGATGGTCAGGTGGATTATGTTACGGTGTTGGTATTCGAGATTACACCGGACTGTCATCCATTGAGTCAGTTACTGTGAACTCGATTGAAAAAAAACGGATCCCAGAAATGGTTGTGAAAATAAAAAACCACTGGCTGAGAACAGGGAGAAAATATCTCCAGCCAGGCTACGACTCTCTTACTGAAAAGAATTTTTTATATTTCAAAAATTCCCTCAGCTTCATAATTCGTAGACTCGACTCTGATATTATCAAAATTTCTGAATACGCCATCTCAGACAAAACTTCTCGCTGTTACGTCGACACCTCATTTGAATATCGGACAAAAGATAAAACCTATTATTTTGTTTATGATTTTTGGCCACATATAACTGACCCTAATGCCCACAACAGAATGGAAAAATTCCTTGCAAAACATTCTCCGCCCCAATACCGTTGCTTTCAAAACAAGTTTGGTATCATCATTGAAGAATTAGTCAATCCAAATAAGATAAGACTCTATTACGCCAAACCTAAAGACAAAAAGTTTAAGAAAATCAATAGGGTTTCGAACCTTGATTGGTTAATCAGTAGCCATGCCAGCCAATCCGCCAAGGAAACCAATGAATATGTCTTACATTATATGAAAGAAAACCATCATGATTTATATAAAATGAGTCGCAAGAAGAAATGCGTCAAATCATCGAGATCTAAAAAGATTTTTTTCCGCAAGAAGCCAACTAAAACCCAAAGTAAAGAATGGTTATTATCTAACCTAAAGTGTTTTGATCCACCTCAAGGTTATTATGGAAGCACGGAGCTAAGGAACACCATCATCCTCGTCAATTATGATTCACCGACAGGAGAAATCATTCCCTACCTCAATGGAGAGCCCGCCAAGACCATCAAACAAACCGATGGTTTTACATTAACTTACCCGACCAGGGAGATGGACTTTTAGACCAAACAGTGTTTTCTTAGTGATAGCATCAATGAGAGAGTCTCTTTTGATAAAGCTATAATCAGTCCCAATAGGACGCTTCGATTCATCACTATTTCTTAGATACAATTCTTTTGCAGCAAACGCGCAGTCGCTCAGCCATTCAAAATTCCTCTTCAATTCAGTAACCTCTCTATGGAAAATCGACAACTCTTTCCCACTGGCATGTTGCGTTTCTTTAGCCTTATTAATCGCCTTATTCTTGGCTTCCCCCGCTTGTAAATAAAGACCATCCACTTCTTCCACAGTGATATCTTTTTCAACCGGCCACTGAACTAACCGACGGGGATCTCCGTCCTGACTGAAATAGACCTTCCTTTTCACTTCGGATTCCAGAAGAAGTCTACTCGATTGCATTTTCGAACTCATCAATTCCCTAACCAATTCCTGAAACGATTCGAGATTGTGGTCCTTGCATGAGTCAAAAGAGTCAATGACAATTTCATGGATTCCAAGCTCAACTTTAATAGCTATTTGAAAAGATTCAATAACTTCTGTATGATTTATTTTTAACATAATTATCCTTAAAAATTTTATTAATTATAACATTATTAACTATTAATAACAAATATTATTGAAATCACTGACTTGCTTAGAATCTCCATTTCCTGTATTTTTGATTCGTTATGACAAATTTAATTTCTCGGCATAAACGATGGCTTTTTCCTCTGTTAGGGTTAGCTTTATTGGCTCCTTTTACACCCTATTTAGACTTAACGATTTCAAATTATTTCTACAATGCTGACGAGACCTCCTTTACAAACAACGCTTTTTATTCATTTGTGTATCACTATGCCCAGTTACCGGGATTTATTGTTTTTGGGTGTGCGATGGTGGCTTTAATTGCCAGTTACTTTAAGAAATCGTTGAAAAAACACCGAAACACCATATTGGTGTTAGTCTTAGCGATGGCAATGGGACCAGGGTTGATCATCAATGTCTTTTTAAAGCCCGGTTGGGGACGGCCGCGACCTCGGCAGGTCATTGAGTTCTCGGGGCCGGAAGCGTATCGCGCCTTTTATTCTCCAAACTTCGGAGCCTACACATCGGATAAATACAAATCATTTCCCAGTGGTCATGCTTCCATGGGTTTTTACTTTTTTGTTCTTGCTGTGATGGGCGCTCGAATGAGGAATCGACCATTGGTCTTTGCCGGATATTCAATTGCCATGATTTTGGGGATTATCCTTGGGATCACCCGCATTGCGCAAGGAGGGCATTTCTTTAGCGACATAGTAGTGGCGGC